>CANEVG010000055.1 GCA_947442095.1 Sphingomonadaceae bacterium | reverse complement strand
GCCGCCGACGATCTTGTAAGCGAGGCCGATCTGGATGAAGCGGTCCTCGAACTCGCGCGTCTGAAACGAGGCGCGCACGAGGATGGCGATCCGGTCGAGCGACGCGCCTTCTCGCTCCAGCCGCTCGATTTCCTCGCCCACGCGGCGCGCTTCCTCCGGGCCGTCCCACACGCCGATGACGCGGACCTTGTCGCCGCCGTTGGCTTCGGTCCACAGCGTCTTGCCGAGGCGCTGGCTGTTCTCTGCGATGACCCCGCCAGCGGCGGCGAGGATATGCGGGGTGGAGCGATAGTTCTGCTCCAGCCGAATCACTTTCGCGCCGGGAAAATCCTTTTCGAAGCGCAGGATATTGGCGACTTCTGCGCCGCGCCATGAGTAGATCGACTGGTCGTCATCGCCCACCACGCAGATGTTCTTGCGGCTCTGGGCGAGGAGGCGCAGCCAGAGGTACTGGACCGCGTTGGTGTCCTGATACTCGTCGACCATCACGTATTTGAAGCGCGCCTGCCATGTCTCCAGCACTTCGCGGTGCTGCTTGAAGATGGTTAGCATATGCAGCGTGAGATCGCCGAAATCGCAGGCATTCAGCGTGCGCAGCCGGTCCTGATAGAGGGTGTAGAACCGTGTGCCCTTGCCATTGGCGTAAGCCTCGTTTTCGCTCGCATCGAGTTCGCGGGGGCCGAGGCCGCGATTCTTCCAGCGGTCGATCAGGCCCGCAAGCTGGCGCGCAGGCCAGCGCTTTTCGTCGAGGCCTTCCGCGACGATCAGCTGCTTGAGGAGGCGGAGCTGGTCATCGGTGTCGATGATCGTGAAGTTGGCCTGCAGCCCTACGAGTTCGGCATGGCGGCGCAGCATCTTGGCCGCGACCGAGTGGAATGTGCCGAGCCAGGGCATGCCTTCCACCGAAGGCCCGATCAGCGCGCCGACCCGCTCGCGCATCTCGCGCGCAGCCTTGTTGGTGAAGGTGACGCAGAGGATTTCGGAGGGCCACGCGAGCCGCGCGCGCAGCAGATGCGCGAGGCGCGCGGTGAGCGCGGCGGTCTTGCCCGTGCCGGCGCCCGCAAGCATGAGCACGGGTCCCTCGGTTGTCAGCACCGCCTCGCGCTGCGGGGGATTCAGCCCGTCGAGCCAAGCGTTCGCGGAATCGGTCTGAAGTGGCGCATACATCCAGGAACGATTAGGGAACGGCGCGTCCCACTGCAAGAGGCGGGTCCGGTGTCCCGGATTTTTGTCCCGGATTACTTGTCGTAGTAATCCTCGATGTAGTCGTCACGCGTGTGATACGATGCTTCGCAGTTCGCGCGGTCGTTATGCCGTTCCAGCTCTCGCTCGCGCGCCTTTTTCGCAATCTTTTTGGCGGCGTCGGAATTGGCGACGGAATCCACCATGACGGTGGTTCCATACCCGATCATAGCGCATGACGCGACGGTCAGCACCCAAACCAGCAAGCATCCGGCAAAGATGGTCTTGATCACTTGCACCAGCTTAAAGCTCCAAAAGCCAGAGATCTATTGGGCATAGCGCGGTTGCAATTCGATGAACGAGCGGACTGCGAGCGGCAGCAGGTACCCGCACCGCCCAGCGCAACCCACGTTGCGACGCGGGACAGCGCGCCGAGCGCGATAGGGCCCCACAGCAGCGCATTGAACGTGTTGCGGATCGGTGCCCGCTTTTCAAACCGCTCAAGTCTCTCGGCCCGGTCTCCTTAACATAACCGGATTCGAGGCTCATTGGTTGACGATGATGTTGAGCCTGCCATAGCGGCAGACCGAAATGGATATTCTCCGGCGGATTAACGCTTGGGGCAGCGGGAGAGAATGCGGCCCATGTCATCTGCGACACATCCCGTGCGCGCCAATGCGCGTGTGCTCTCCGCCAGCCTTGTCGGCACGGCGGTGGAATTCTACGATTTCTACATCTTCGGCACGGCCGCCGCGCTGGTGATCGGACCGCTGTTCTTCCCGTCGGAATCGCAGGCTGCGCAAACCTTGCTGGCGCTGATGACCTTCGGCATCGCGTTCTTCGCGCGGCCGGTGGGGGCAATCGTGTTTGGCCACTTCGGGGACCGGATCGGGCGCAAGTCGACGCTGGTGGTTTCGTTGCTTTTGATGGGGGTATCGACGTTCCTCGTCGCCTTCCTACCGAGCTATGCGGTGGCGGGATGGATCGCGCCTGCGCTGCTGTGCATCTTGCGCTTCGGGCAGGGCTTCGGACTTGGCGGGGAATGGGGCGGGGCTTCGCTGCTGGCGGTGGAAAACGCACCGAAGGGTTGGGAAGCGCGCTTCGGCATTGCCGCGCCGCTTGGCGCGCCGCTGGGGTTCCTGTTTGCCAACGGGCTGTTCCTGCTGCTGGGGCTCGGGCTTTCAGAGGAGGATTTCCTGAGCTGGGGTTGGCGCGTGCCGTTTCTGGCGAGCGCGCTGCTGGTGGTGCTGGGGCTGTGGATCCGGCTGCGCATCGGCGAGACGCCCGCCTTCCGAGAGGCGATGCATGCCGCGCCGCCGCCGCGCGTGCCGCTGGGGCGATTGCTCGCCGATCATCCCGGCGCAGTGCTGGCGGGCACAGTGGGGGTGATCGCGTGCTTTTCGCTGTTCTACCTCGCCACGACCTTCGCGCTCTCGTTCGCGACCACCAAACTGGGCTACCCGCGCGAGACCATTCTGGCGATCCAACTGGCGGCGGACGTGGTCTTTGCGATTGGCATCGTGGTTTCGGGCTGGTGGGCTGACAAGACCTCGCCGCGCACGGTGATGGCGGTGGGCGCTGGGCTGACTGTGCTGGTGGGGCTGGGCTTTGGCAGTGGGCTGGGCTCGGGCTCGCTCTGGGTGATGTTTTTGACCATGGCGAGCGCGTTGTTCGTGATGGGCCTTTGTTACGGCCCGCTCGGTGCTTGGCTGCCCGGGCTCTATGCGGTGCCCGTGCGCTACACCGGGATTTCGCTGGCGTTCAATCTGGGCGGGATCGTCGGCGGGGCGCTGGCGCCGTTTGGCGCGGCGTGGCTCGCCGAGCATGGCGGCGTGGCTTGGACGGGCCTCGTGCTGAGCGCGGCGGGGGTGGTGACTTTGGCAGGGGTGCTATTGGCGCCGCGGCGGGTCTGAGTTCAACAATCCTTCCTTCAGCGCTTCGCGCTGCCACCTTGCACTGCGTGAGAATGGGGAGGACCTTCCATCCTCCCTGTTTTGGCGAAGCCCAAACGGTGAGGGGGACCGCCCGCAGAGTTGCGGCGAGGTCTTTTATCCCTGCACCGGCAACCGCAGCAACGTAAGCCGCGCCTTGCCGACCTTGCGTTCGGCGTCGATTTCCATGTTGCGCACGGCGGCGGGTTCATCCGCATGGGTTTCGAGGCTGACCCAGGTACCCGCGCCGATCCAGCCGAGCCGCACCAGCTTGTCGAGCGCCACCGCGCCCGCGCCCGAGCTGTAAGGCGGATCGAGCATCACCACATCCAGCGGGGCTTTGAGCGGCCCCAGCCCGAGCACCGAGGCCGCGCGCACATCGCAGCGGGTTTGTGCCTGGAGTGCGGCGATATTGGAGCGCAGCGCGCGGATCGCGGCGGGGTCTTGCTCGACGAACACGGCAGAGGCCGCGCCGCGCGACAGGGCTTCGAGGCCGAGCGCGCCCGAACCTGCGAACAGGTCTGCCACGGTGAGGTCCTCGAAGCTGCCGAGGCGGCTGGTGAGCATCGAAAACAGCGTCTCGCGCGTGCGGTCAGATGTCGGCCGGGTGGTGTCGCCCGCCGGGGCCTGCAGTTTGCGTCCGCGCCAGGTGCCCGCAATAATCCGCAGCATCAGCGCTTGCTGCCCGGTTTGGAGCGGAACTTGCGCCGTGGCCGCGCGTCGGGGCCGGGCAAGGGCGCTTCAGTATCGGGCTTGGCATAAGGCCGGTTGGGATAAGTCTTTCCGGCGGGCTTGGGTGCGGAAGGCTTGGCGACGAGGAGCCCGGCATCGGCAGAGGGCCTGACGCGCACGAGGCGCGCGGGCCGTTCGGGCATCGCCGGTTTGGGTCCTGGATGCTCCTGATCCTTGAACGAGCGTTCGTTGCGCACCGGACGGGCAGGGGCCGTGCGCACGGGTGCGGCAACCGGAACCGCCTTGCGCGGGGCAATTGCCTTGCCCGCATGGACCGCCTGCTGCACGCGCGTGGCGTTGTCTCCGGCAAGGCCCTTGCGGAAGCGTTCGACCACGGCTTGCGGCACTTCTTCCGCCGCGCCGCGTGGCAGTTCGCCCAGGTCGAACGGGCCATAGCGCAGGCGCAGCAGGCGCGAGACTTCGAGCCCGAGATGCTCCAGCACGCGGCGCACTTCGCGGTTCTTGCCTTCGGTGAGAGTCAGTTCGATCCACTTGTTGCGGCCTGCGCTGCGCTCCAGATTGGCGTTGATCGGGCCGTAGCGAATGCCTTCGATCTCCACGCCTTCCATCAGCTCTTCGAGCATGGCCTGCGTGACATCACCAAACGTACGCGCGCGGTAGGTGCGCGGCACGCCGTTGACGGGCAGCTCCATCGCGCGCTTGAGTTCGCCGTCATTGGTCATGAGCAGCAGGCCCTCGGTGTTGATATCAAGCCGCCCGACCGGCATCACGCGGCCTGCACCCAGCGGCAGGGCATTGCGCAGCGCAGTATAGATCGTGGGGCGGCCCGTGGGATCGCGCTCGGCGGTAATGAGGCCCGAGGGCTTGTGGAACATGAACAGCCGCGGCGGTTCAGCGGCAGCGACGGGATTGCCGTCGACCGTGACGCCGCGCAGGTTCTTGAGGATCGTGGCCGGGGTGGTGATCACCTCGCCGTCAAGCGCAACGCGGCCATCCTCGATATAGCGCTCGATCTCGCGGCGGCTGGCGACGCCGGCGCGGGCGAGCAACTTGGCGATGCGGTCCCCTTCGCGCACGGTGCCATCATCGGCAGGGGCGCGGGTTTGCGGCACGGCGGCGGCCTTTGGCAAGCGCGGCTTGGGGATCTTGTAAGGCGCGGGCGGGCCGGGGTTGCGCCGCGATCCGGTGCTGTTTCTGTCTTTGGGGGGGAATGCCATGAGCCAGCGCATAGCCGGGCTTGGGCCGCGCGTCACCCCTAGGGCTTGATCCGTGCTGGCCTCATCGGCAAACCGCGCTAGGGTGGGAAGCCAAGCAACGGAGCATTCGCATAGATGAGCGCAGACACGTCAGGAAAGCGCAGCCTGCGGCAATCGGTGCAGCCCTACCTGGAAAAGGAATCGCTGGCCGCGTTCTTCCTCGGTGTATCGTCCGGCTTTCCTTATGCGATGATCGGCGCGACGCTGACGACGCGGCTCGCGCAAGACGGGATCGACAAGAAGACCGTCACCGCCTTCACGCTGGCGTTTCTGGTCTACAATCTCAAGATTTTCTGGGCCTGGATGGTCGATGGCGTGCGCTTGCCGCTGGTGGGCGGGCTGGGCCAGCGGGTCTCGTGGATGCTGTTTGCGGGCGTGCTGGTGATGGCTGCTGTCGCCAATCTGGCGCTGGTCGATCCCTCGGCGGATATCGGCGCAACGGTGCTGGCGGCGGTGCTGGTCGGGGCGGCCGGAGCCACGTTCGACATCGTGATCGATGCCTACCGGATCGAGACGCTCAAGCCCTATCAGCTCGGCACCGGTTCGGGCATGAGTCAGTATGGCTGGCGGATCGGATCGACCGGCGCGGCGGCGCTCGCGCTGGTGATGGCGGCGCGCACCGGGTGGAGCGCGGCGTATTTGGCCTGCGCGCTGTTTGCCTTGCCCGCGATGCTGACAGCCCTGCTCCTGGGCGAGCCGGTGCGGCACCGCGAACCGGCGGGGCGCAAGGGCATCGGCGAGGCATTCTCCGCGATCATCGGCCCGTTCGGTGAGTTCTTCCGGCGCGATGGGGCCTGGCTTGTGCTGGTGTTCATTCTCGTTCACAAAGTCGGCGATACACTGGCCAACCTGACGTTCCGCCTGCTGTTCGATGATCTTGGCTTCACCAACGACGAGATCGCGATCTGGGACGTGGGCGTGGGGTTCTGGGCCTATCTCATCGGCATTTTCATTGGCGGCGTGGCCTTTGCGCGGCTGGGGCTGAAGCGTTCGGTGCTGCTCGCGCTGGTTCTCATGGCGGTTTCGAACCTGTCGTTTGCAGCGCTCGCTGCGGCGGGCCATTCCAATCTGGGCATGGCAGGCGCCATCGGGTTTGAAAACATCGCGTCGGGCTACGGCGGCGTAGTTGTGATCGCCTATTTCTCTGCGCTGTGCGACCTTCGCTACACGGCGGCGCAATATGCGCTGATCTCCGCGAGCGCGAGCGTGATCGGGCGGTTCGCCACGGGCACCACGGCGGGTGCGCTGATCGAAGGGATGGGCTATGCCAATTTCTACTTGCTCACCACCCTGCTTGCTGTGCCCGGGATCGTGCTGTTCTGGTGGATGAGCCGCAGCGGGCTGGTCGATGCCGCGATGGGCACAGCGGGTGAGGCGGATGGCCAGGTGGCTGAAACATTTAGTTGAAGCGTCGCGAAATAGGGACAGTCCTTGTTTTTCTTCCGTTCAATCGGGCGCTTCGTTGTTCCGCTTGAGCACATCGCCTGCGAGGTAGAGCGAGCCTGCAATCAGCACATCGCCATCGGGCGGCAGTGCTGCGAGGGCTTCTGCAACATTCCCAAAACTGCGCACCGGCAGCGCGGTGAAGGGCGCGAAGTCGGCGGGGGTGTGGGCTTCGTGGCCAGGGGCGGGGACGATGGAGACTGAAGTTAAGCGGCCTTCGAGCGGCCGCAGGATGGCGCTGGGGTCTTTCGAGGTCAGCATGCCGATGACGAGGTGGAGCGGTTCGCTGCTCGCAAAGTGACGGGCAATGGCCTCACCGGCATCGGGGTTGTGGCCCCCGTCGAGCCAGATGGTGCGATGGCCCGCGAGGGCGGTGAGTGGCCCGGTACCAAGGCGCTGGAGGCGGGCAGGCCAGCGGGCGGTGCGGATACCCTCTGCCATGGCCTCGGCGCTCACCGGAACCACGCTCTGGTGGCGCAACATGGCGACGGCGAGCGCGGCGTTGTCCGCCTGGTGCGCGCCCGCCAGCGTGGGGAGCGGCAGTTCGAGCGTGCCCTTCGCGTCGCGGTAGTGGATCGTCTCGTCCACATCGGCCCACCAGTCGCGGCCGCGCAAGTGGACCGGTGCGCCGATCTGGGCTGCCGTGGCGAGGACGCTGGTGAGGGGGCTGGCGGCGTAGCTCTGCACCACCAGCGGTGCGCCGGGCTTGGCGATGCTGGCTTTTTCGAAGGCGATGCGCGCCAAGGGCTCTTCGGGCGTGCCCGCCTCGGGCACCAGCAAGAAGGCTTCGTGATCGATGCCGAGCGTAGCGATGCCGCAGACGGCAGGGTTTTCGAGCACGTTGGTGGCATCTAGCCGCCCGCCGAGGCCGGTTTCGATCACGCAGGCGTCTGCAGGCGTTTCCGCGAAAGCAAGGAATGTGGCGACCGTGGTGACTTCGAAGAAGCTGGGGCCGAGGTCCTCCGAGGCATCGAGGACGCGTTCGAGCAGGTCGGCTAGGCTGTCATCGCTGATCAAGTGCCCGGCAACGCGAATGCGTTCGTTGTAGCGCACGAGGTGCGGCTTGGTGGCGGTGTGGACCACGAAGCTCTGCGCTTCGAGAATGGCGCGCAAGTAGGCGCACGTCGAGCCTTTGCCGTTCGTGCCCGCGACATGGAACACTGGCGGCAGGCGGCGCTGCGGATCGCCGAGCCGGGCGCAGATGTCGTGCACGGTATCGAGGCCCAGGCGACCTTGCGGGAGCGAAAGCACGCCGAGCCGGTCCAACTGCGCCTGTACGCGCTGGTTTTCGGAAATGGCAAAGTCACGCAAGGAAGATTACCCCTCCGTCAGCCTTTCGGGCTGCCACCTCCCCGTTTGCACTTCGTGAAAACGGGGAGAACCATCTAGATCCTCCCCATTTTTGCGCAGCACAAATGGGGAGCGGGACCGCCCGCGTCAGCGGGTGGTGGAGGTGGTCAGACCTTCTCTTTCGCCGCCATGAGGAAGCCGATCGCACGGGCCAGCGTGGCCTTCAGATCGTGGCGGGGCACGACCATGTCGATCATGCCGTGGGCGTGGAGGTATTCGGCGCGCTGGAAGCCTTCGGGCAGCTTTTCGCGGATCGTGTCCTGGATCACGCGCTGCCCTGCAAAGCCAATGAGTGCGCCGGGTTCGGCGATCTGGATATCGCCGAGCATGGCGTAGCTGGCCGTCACGCCGCCGGTGGTGGGGTCGGTCAGCACCACGATATAGGGCAGGCCTGCCGCGTGGAGCCGGGTGATGGCGACCGTGGTCCTCGGCATCTGCATCAGGCTGAGAATGCCTTCCTGCATGCGCGCGCCGCCTGCCGCCGTCACCATGACATAGGGGCACTTTTCGGCAATTGCGCGGGCTGTGCCAGCGATGAAGGCATCGCCCACAGCCATGCCCATCGACCCGCCCATGAAGCCGAAATCCTGCACGCCGACGACGGCCTTGTGCCCGTCGATCTTGCCCAGCGCGGCGGTCATTGCATCGGGGAGCGGATTGGCAGCGCGGGCGGCCTTGAGGCGGTCGGTATAGCGCTTGGTGTCACGGAACTTGAGCGGATCTTCGCGCACGCGCGGCGCGGGGAGCAGCTCAAAGCCCGGATCGAGCAATTGCGTCAGCCGCGCCGTCGCGCCGATCCGGCCATGGTGCTGGCAGCGCGGGCAGACCGAGAGGTTGTCCTCATACTCTGCGGTGAACAGCATTTCCTTGCACGAGGGACACTTGATCCAGAGATTATCGGGCGTATCGCGCTTGGGCGCGAAAGGAAGCGAATTGCGAACGCGGGTTAGCCAGCTCATGCCTCTACCTTTCGCGCAGAATGGACCGCATTTGCAAGCGCGGATACGAGATCGCGCACCGGGCCTGCCGCGTTTTCCCCATGCTCGGCGACCAGATCAACGATGGCCGAGCCGACAACGACCCCGTCTGCCACTTTGGCGATGGGGCCGGCCTGCTCGGGCGTGCGCACGCCGAAGCCGACTGCGACGGGGATCTGCGCGGTCTGCTTGATCCGCGCGACGGCGTCTTCGATGGAGGTCAGCGCGGCGGACTGCTTCCCGGTGATGCCCGCGACCGAGACGTAATAGAGAAAGCCCGAAGAGCCTTCGAGGACGGCGGGGAGCCGCGCGGCGTCCGTCGTGGGGGTGGCGAGGCGGATCGGGGCAATGCCCGCGCTGCGCAAGTAGGGTCCAAGCTCGCCGTCTTCCTCGGGCGGGATATCGACGCAGATCACCCCGTCTACCCCGGCCTTGGCAGCCGCTGCGGCGAACCATTCTGCGCCGCGCGTGATCATCGGGTTGGCATAGCCCATCAGCACCAGCGGCACATCCGGGTGGCGCGCGCGGAAATCGGTAGCCATCTTGAGGATATCGGCGGTCTTTGTACCCGCGCCGAGGCTGCGCAAGTTCGCGAGCTGGATCGCCGGACCATCGGCCATCGGATCGGTGAACGGCATGCCCAGTTCGATGACATCCGCGCCGCCTTCGACAAGCGCGTCGAGGATCGCTGGGGTGGGGCCGTCACCGGCAGTGACGAAGCAGACGAGGGCGGGGTGGCCCTTGGCAAAGGCGGCGGAAAGGCGGCCAGAAGCGGTGCCAGAAGATGTTGGGGTCATTTGGGAAGTCGCATCCCGGCAAATAGGAGAAACAGAGCCAGCGCGCAGAACGCATAACCGGCGGCGTCGAGTATATTTTCAGTCTTGGACCAGTCTTCCACCCATGGCTCGTCCATGGTGCGCCAGCTTGCCCAGGCCAGCATCGTCGAGGCGGCACCGGCAAGGAGCAACCTGTTGCGGCGGCTCACAATTTGACCCCCAGATGCTCCGCGACCGAGAAGATGTCCTTGTCGCCGCGCCCGCACAGGTTGGCGAGGATGATCGAATCCTTCGGCATCGTAGGCGCGACCTTCTTTACCGCGGCGATGGCGTGGGCGGGTTCCAGCGCGGGGATGATGCCTTCGGTGCGGCAGAGCAGTTGGAATCCGTCGAGCGCTTCGGTGTCGGTCACCGAGGTGTACTCGACGCGGCCGTTTTCCTTGAGCCAGGCGTGTTCGGGGCCGATGCCGGGGTAATCGAGGCCCGCCGAGATCGAGTGGCCTTCGAGGATCTGGCCGTCCTCGTCCTGGAGCAGATACGTCTTGTTGCCATGGAGCACGCCGGGGCGGCCGCCGGCGAGGCTGGCGGCGTGGAGCTTGTCGAGCCCGTGGCCTGCGGCTTCAACCCCGAGCATCTTGACGCTGGGATCATCGAGGAAGGGGTGGAATAGGCCGATCGAATTGCTGCCCCCGCCGATCGCGGCAACGAGCAGATCGGGCAGACGGCCAACTCGCTCAAGCATCTGCGCGCGCGCTTCCTTGCCGATCACGCTCTGGAAATCGCGCACGAGCTCCGGATAAGGGTGCGGCCCGGCGGCGGTGCCGATGATGTAGAACGTGTCATGCACATTCGCGACCCAGTCGCGCAGCGCCTCGTTCATCGCGTCTTTCAGCGTGGCGGCACCGGCGGTGACAGGCACGACTTCGGCGCCGAGGAGTTTCATGCGGAACACGTTGGGGGCCTGCCGCGCCACGTCAGTCGCGCCCATGAAAATCACGCAAGGCAGGCCAAAGCGCGCGCAGACCGTGGCGGTGGCGACGCCGTGCTGGCCCGCACCAGTTTCGGCGATGATCCGCGTCTTGCCCATGCGGATCGCGAGCAGGATCTGGCCGATGCAGTTGTTGATCTTGTGCGCGCCGGTGTGATTGAGCTCGTCGCGCTTGAACCACACTTGCGCGCCGCCCAATTCCTCGGTGAGGCGCGGCGCGAAATAGAGCGGGCTGGGACGGCCGACATAGTGTTCGAGCAGATCGTCGAACTCGGCCTGAAAGGCGGGGTCCACCTTGGCCTTACGGTATTCCGTCTCCAGATCGAGGATCAGCGGCATGAGCGTTTCGGCGACATAGCGGCCGCCGAACTGGCCGAAATGGCCCTGTGCGTCGGGCTGGGTGCGGAAGCTGTTGGGAATGGGCGCGTTCATGACGATTCGCTTGGCAGAGGGCTGGGCGGTTGTCCAGATTCGCCCTGTTCGATTCTGATAGCCGAAAGGGCAAGTGTTCAGGCGGCGCGGGCTTCCCGGCAGAACGCGGCAATCAGGTCCATGTCCTTCACGCCCGGAGCAGATTCGACGCCGGAAGAGACATCGACCAGCGGCGCTTTGGTGGCGCGCACCGCTTCGGCGACATTGGCGGGGGAAAGGCCGCCCGCAAGGCCCCACGGCACCGCGCTGCGATGCCCGGCAAGCAGGCTCCAATCGAACACCAGGCCAAGCCCGCCAGGGAGCACGGCACCCTTTGGCGGCTTGGCGTCGAACAGCACCAAGTCTGCCGCGCCCGCATAAGTTTCGGCGCGTGCGATGTCTTCGCGGCTGGAGACGGAGAGGGCCTTCCACACCGGCAGGCCTAAGGCGGCACGGAGCCCGGCGGCGCGAGCGGGGTCTTCCTTGCCGTGGAGTTGGATCACATCGAGCCTGGCGGCGGTCACGGTTTGGGCGATCAGAGCATCGGCTGCATCGACGAACAGGCCGACCAGCTTGATCCGGCCCGCCGCGCGCGCGCCGAGCGCGGCGGCATCGGCCAGCGCGAGATGGCGGGGGCTTGGGGGAAACACGACCAGCCCGGCATAGTCCGCGCGTGCAGCGATGGCGGCATCGAGCGCGGCGGGGGTTGTGAGGCCGCAGATCTTGATTTTGGGGGCGGGCATGGGGTGCGGATAGGGTGTGGTTTGGTTTGGGTCAAATGAACTGCTTTGCCGCTTGCCAACCCCCGACCCCTGCCGCAGGCGGGATAAACGCTCCACGGGCCTGCTCCCCTCCCGCTTGCGGCAGGGGTCGCAGGTGGGCCCTGCTTACTGCCCCAGTTCGCCTGCTTACTGCCCCAGTTCGCCTGCTTACTGCCCCAGTTCGAACGTCACGGTCACGTTCGCGCCGACCTGCAATTCGCCCGCCGAGACCGGGCTGGGCGCGGACTTGGCCGATATGGCATCGGCGCGCGCGTAGATCACCATAGGCTGAGGGGCAGAACCGCCGCCTTCGCTGATGGTGAGGATGCGCTTGACGCTCATGCCCGCAGCCTTGGCATAGAGATCGGCGCGCGCGCTGGCCTTCTTCAAGGCATCGACACGGGCTTCGTCGCTCGCGGCATCAGGATTGTCGAGCTGGAAGGCGGGGCCGCTTACCTGATTGGCCCCGGCGCTCACCAGCGCGTCGATGGTCTTGCCATAATTGCCGATCTTGCGCTGCTTGACTTCGACCAGGTTCGAGGCTTGATAGCCCATGATCACAGGCTCGCCACTTACATTGCCGTTTTCATCAGCGCGCGGCTGGCCGTAGACCGGATTGACCGAGAGGCCGCTGGTCTGGATGTCACGCTCGGCAATGCCCGATGCCTTCAGCGCGGCGATCACCGCGTTCATCCGCTCGGCGTTTTCGGTCAGCGCAGCCGCAGCGGTCTTGGCCTGCGTGGTGACGCCGGCGTTGAACACGGCGAGATCGGGCGTGCGCGTGCTGCGGCCGTCGGCGCTGATCGTGAGCACCGCATTGCCAGCCGCGACCACCGGGCCGGGGGAGATAGGCTGCGCCGAGGCGGGCGCGGCGCCGGCGGCGGCAAGTGCGGTGGCCATAAGCAGGGAAGCGGCGGTGTTGGTCATTGATGATCCTTAGGTGGTCTTGTGCCGCATGTGGCCGGGTTGAGCTTTCGGGAGGCTGAACTGAAGGGCGCGCGATTATACCGCTGTTAACCAGACCGAATTACACTTGCCGCTCCGAATGAAGATGTGTTCGCAAAACGTCGGGGGCGAGCGATGAATTCGAAGCGTTTGATTGGCTGCACGGCTGCGCTGGTGGGCTGTTTGGCCCTGCTTTCTGCTTGCAGCAAACCCGATGTCTATGCGCTCAGCCTGTCCGAGGCCTACAAGCGCCTTGACGCGGCGCAGATCGAGCCTTCAGGCAGCGGTGTGTTCGGCCGGCTGG
>CANEVG010000054.1 GCA_947442095.1 Sphingomonadaceae bacterium | reverse complement strand
CAGTTTCAGCCGTTCGAACGGATCGGCGGTCCTGGCGTGGATCGCCGGGCCGTAGCGGCGCATGAACAGTAATTGCGCGACCTCGACGGCTTCGTAGGCGATCTTCCAGTCCCAGGCTCCTGTCGCATCGCTTGCGCCAAAGGCGGACTGCATGGCGGTGCGAATGGCGGGCGTGTCGATCCGGCGACCGGCGGCAAGGTGGCCGAGCAGGTCATGGGCTGCGGTGATGATCGCGGTAGCGGTTTGCTGCGGGCAAGCAGCGGCAAGCGGGCGCGCGGAGGCCCCCGCCAAAGGCGAGTTGGTCATGTCGGAATTCCTTCAATGAAGTTGGGGGAGTGCAGGCCGGATCAGGCGGGCGGAATATAGGCCTCGTAGGGATTGCCCGGTGCGAGGTGCCCGAACGGTGTCATCACATAGTCGCCGTCGTCGCGGCCAACTGCGCAAAGAACGTAGCGGGTTTCGCCGCTGGCAACCTCGGTACATTCCATCAGCGCGAGATCGCCCGCTTGTGCCGCTTTTAGCAGCGTCTCGAAATTGGCGCGGGCATGGTCAGGAATTGCCATGGCAAGGCTCCTTCATCGGTGAGGGGGGAAAGACGCGCGGGGCGACCCGGGCCGCCCCGCGCGAGCGAAGTTCATTCGGCAGCGATTGCGAAGGCGTCGTCGGCGTCCGCCTGTTCGGCATCATCCGCGAGGAAATCGGGCAGGTCGGCGATTTCAGCTTCATCTGCTTCGATCACCGGCAACCGCAGGGTTTCCGGCAACCAACCGGTGCCGCTCAGCAGCCGTTCGGCCTCGCGTGCCATGTCACCCTTCTTGAGATGTTCGATCAGGATTGCGGTCGCATCGCCCTTCGCTTCGCGGACCGCTTCAATAATCCGGGGTTTGGTCACCCGCCCGAGGTAGTTGTCGACTGTTGGCGTCCAGCCAGCCTCGGCCATGTCGAGCCCGACGACTGCTGCCAGAGCATCGGCGGCGGCAATGCGCTGCGCCACACCGTGCGCTGAGATGCGTCCGTCATAGCCCTTGCTCGGCTCAAACAGTGCGTTGACGCCGTGGCTGACACAGTGGGCGAGCAGCGCCATCTGCTCATCCTGCGGCATTGCGGCGAGGGCGTCCCACAGCGCCTGTGGTTCATCCGGCAGCCTTTCACCCCAATGTTCGTGCCGCGCCTGGATCGACTGGCTCCAGACACTCTCGCGCAAGTTCGGTGCGACATTGCCGAGCCAGGCATGGGTGACGCCGATCTGCACACAGCCATGTGTCCCGTGGGGACGGAACACCGATAGGACGAGCGCATGGAGAAGGGCGAGGAACGCCGCTTGCGGAGCGTTGGCCAGTGCATCGCGCAGAGCGAGCGTGCGTTCAGCAGTGAGTTCGGAAACGAGCCTGTCAGGCAACGGCTTGATTGCCTCGTCTTCGTCGTCGTCACCACCGATTGGCGCCGCTTGCCCTGCCACGGTGACAGTCGGGCCATCGGACACGTCTGCGTTGGCATCGTGCGCACTGTCATTCTGGCCATCAGCGAGGGGTTCATCTTCAGGACGGACATAGCCGCGGTCGATCCGCAGGCGACCATCATGGGGCAGCGAAATGAACACGCCGGCGCGCGCCATGTCGTCTGGATCGTAAACCGTGGGACGACTGTTCAGGGCGGTCAGTTCGGCATCGATTGCGGTCAGCCGCGCATCGACTTCGTCGGGAAGGTCGCTGCCATCGCCGTAGTCGTCGCCAATGCGGTCATATTCCTCGACCAGCACATCGCGCCGTGCCTGCTCGTCGTCGGTCAACGGAACGGTCGTGCCGACGATCCGGCGTTTGCCGCGCTCGCAGCCATAGGGCAGGTCCACGGCGGCCTCGACCCATTTCCAGCCTTCTGCACCGATTTCCTGTGCGAGTTCGGAGAGCTTTTCGCTCACCAGCAATTCGACCAGTCCGGGATCCTGCAACCATCCATCCTCGTCCGACGAAAACAGATCGCGCATCACATAGCCGCCAGCCTCGGTGTAGGCGTCAATGCCGATGAACCGGACGCGGCGGTCGCTTGCGGAGATCGCGTCTTCGGTCAGCAAGCGGCGGATGTGGTAAGCCGGCACATGGTGCCCCTGATTGACCTGTTCCCAGACCTGCTCCTGGCGCGCGTGGTTGTCGGTGACCGAGAAGGCCATGAGCTGTTCAAGCGTGATGCCGTCCTCACCATAGATTTCGAGCAGGGTGGGCGAGACCGAGGCGAGCCGCAGGCGCTGGCGTACGGTCGAGACAGAGACGAAAAACCGCGCGGCGATATCTTCCTCGGACAGGCCCGCTTCGATCAGCGCGCTGAAGGCACGGAACTGGTCGAGCGGATGCAGCGCGACGCGCATGACGTTTTCGGCGAGCGAGTCCTCTTCGGCGATCCCGGCTTCGCGCACGACGCAAGGGACCGGTTGATCCTTTGCCATCCGCTTGGTCTTCACCAGCAGTTCGAGGGCCCGGAAACGGCGGCCACCGGCCGGCACCTCGAACATGCCGGTTTCCTTGCCGTCGGCATCGAGCACGGGGCGGACGTTGATGCTCTGGAGCAGGGTCCGGCGATAAATGTCCTCGGCCAGATCCTCGATCGAAAGGCCGGCCTTTACCCGCCGGACATTCTTCTGGCTCAGCACCAGCTGCGAAAACGGGATATCGCGCGAGGCGCTAAGCACGAGCTTGGGCAAAGTCTTGGTCATGGCGTTTCTCCATGACGGGCCGCCCGAAAGACTCTCTCTCAGGCCCGAACCCGTCACGAAGCGAAGCGCCGCCCTCTCACTCTGAGAAGGCAGCGCAACGCAGGAGTAACTGGCTGGGCCCGGGGAGGCTTAGTGCACCCGGTCGAGCAACTTCTTGGCCTTGCCCTCCATGTCGAGCCGGGCGTCCTGATGCGGCTTGGTGCGCGCAAGCGCGGTGATGCCTTGCACGAAATCGAAGATCGATTCCGGCGGGCGGCATTCCTCGGCGAGGACGGTCTCGATGATCCGGCCGGTTTCAGCCTTGGAGAATCCGCGCGCCCGCAGGAAATTCTGCCGGTCTTCGTCGCTGCGGGCGACAATTCGCTCTCGGGCGGTCTTGATGCCGTTGACGAACGGCTGCGGCGAGGAATTGGCAAAGTTCAGCAGCGCCGGTTCGGCTTCGTGGGCAAAGCGGTTCGCCGCATATTTGCTGTGGCGGATGTTGATCTCTTCGAAGTCCTCCACCCCCCACAGGTTCCGGTTCTGGCAGACCGCGCGCAGGTAGAAGCTCGCCATGCCGAGCGTCTTAGCGCCGACCTCGGAGTTCCAGCAATAGAACCCGCGGAAGTAGAGATCGGGCGATCCGTCGGGCAGCCGCCCGGCTTCGATCGGGTTGAGATCATCGACCAGAAACAGGAAGACGTCGCGATCCGACGCATAGAGCGTGGTCGTATCCTTCGAGATGTCGACGTTAGGGTTGTAGACCCCGGTCGACCAGTCGAGCACGCCCGGAACCTTCCAGCGTGTGTCGCCGGTGCCGTTGCCAGCGATCTTCTGCACCGCTTCGACAAGCTCATGGTCGTAGATCCGGCCGTAGTCGGGGCTTGTCACTGCGCGCAGTTCGAGGCGGCCATTGTCGGTTTCGAGCGTCTTGATCTGCTCGGCTCGGTTGGAGGTCAGCCCGTATTGCAGATTGATCGCGGCGAGCGGCGCCGGAAGTTGGCGCAGATAGGCAGCAGGAGCGCCTACCTGGCTGGCCAGTTGCCCAAAGCTCCAATGAGTTGGCGTCACCGGTGCCTCGGCACCCGGCAACATGAGAGTCAGGCGTTCCGGATCATTGCGGTTTGCTTCGACATGGATCAGCGCCGTCTCGACCACGCGCGTCCGGCTCCGGTCAGACCGACCGCGCACTGATCGGGCCAAATCGCCCAGTGACAGAAACCGCTCATCATCTGGGCGCGAGAACCACTCCGACGACACCCGACCCACGCGCGAGCCGCGCGAGACATCCACCTTATAGCCGCCGCTTGAGTCGCGGCGCGTATCGAGAACCTGCATATCCATGGGAAATCTCCATGACGGCTGGCCGGGAGCCTCTCTCTCGACCCTCATCCCGTCACGGCGAAGCCCGCCAGACTCTCACTCTCCCCCTCAACGCTTACAACCGCGCGAGCGGCCAGCGAGATCGCCAAAGCAAGAAACTGCACCCTGAACGAGGCGGAGCATCGCGTCATCGCTCGCGCAGTCGGAAAGGCGGGGCCTGTCGGCTTTCCCGGCCAGCGCTTTGGGCCATGTCCGCCGGATCAGAGTGCGTGCGGGGCCCTATGGGTCAGACACCGCGCCCTCAGGAGCAGGGCAGGCAGCCCTGCGGGACAGAGCGCGTCAGCAGCCCCGCTCCTCGTTTCGGGGCGTTGCGGGGTGTCCCCGCTGAGGTGGGTGTGAAGAAGCCGCGCAGCGGCTTCGACCAGGGAGGAAACGTCCTCCCGCACATCGAAAATCAAGCCTCTACGCCATGCTACGAAACACGTTGATTACGTGGCGATTACGTGCCTCTCGACAGCCCCTTGGGAGGGATGTATATTTGCACCTAAGCCGTTGAGAAGTTTGGTGGACGCACTTGGGCTCGAACCAAGGACCCGCTGATTAAGAGTCAGCTGCTCTACCAACTGAGCTATGCGTCCACACCGTGCCTAACCGAACTGGGGTCTGGCGACTGAGAGCAGCCCCCTTAGCGATTTTTCGCCGCCTGCCAAGTGCAAAATTCGGGTTTTTCAGCGCAGCCCGGCGGGTTGCAGGCGCGACCAGCGGTCGACGGCCATGATCGTGCCGATGCAGATCATGTTGGTCATCATCGAGGAGCCGCCATGGCTTACGAAGGGCAGGGGGATGCCCACCACGGGTGCAAGGCCCATCACCATCATCAGGTTGATGCAGACGTAGAAAAAGATCGTGGTGACCATCCCGGCGGCGAGCAGGCGCGAGAAGCGGTCTGGCGCGCGTTGGGCCACGCGCAGGCCCCAGCTCAATATGAGCGCAAAGATCGTCAGTACGAAGAGGCCGCCGAGCATGCCCCATTCTTCCGCCATCGTGGCGAACACGAAATCGGTGTGCGCCTCCGGCAGATAGTCGAGGTGACTTTGCGAACCCTGGCCAAAGCCCTTGCCGACTAGGCCGCCCGATCCGATCGCGATTTTCGATTGGGTGATGTGATAGCCCGAGCCGAGCGGATCGCTTTCCGGATCGAGAAACACGAGCACGCGCTTGCGCTGATAATCATGCAGCAGCGTGAAGAACGCCAGCGGCGCGGCCACTGCCACCGCCACAACGCCGCCCAGGAACAGCCGCAGCGGCAGACCGGCAAGGAACATCACCACCACCGCGCCGAAGCTGATGGCAAGCCCGGTGCCCAGATCAGGCTGGAGCATGACCAGACCCGCTGGCAGGCCCAGCAGCAGGACCGCCGGCCCAATCGCGCGCCAGGTCTTGATCTCGGGCGCAGGCAGCACGCTGTAGAACCACGCGAGCACTAGCACGATCCCCGGCTTCATCAGTTCCGAGGGCTGGAGCTGCATGAACCCCAGATTGAGCCAGCGCTGGCTGCCGCCGCCTACCCGGCCGAGCAGTTCTACCAGCACCAGCAGCACGCACAGCACGCCATACACGGGCAGTGCCGCATGGCGGAACAGGGTTTGCGGGATGCGGGCGATCAGCATGGCCATGGCCAGAAACACCACAAACCGCACGCCGTGCGTCAAGGCCCAGGGCTGGAAATGCCCGCCCGCAGCCGAATAAAGCACCGCGCAGCCGAAGGTCACCAGCAGACCGAGCGGCAGGATAACGCCCCAAGGCTGGCGCGCTATGGCGCCTGGGATATAGGCCCGCTCCATGTCAGCGGCCTTCCGGCGCGGCGGGCGGCACAGCGGGCGCTGCTGCCGGGGCGGCCGGAGCGGCAGGCATTGGCGCCGACGCTTCGGTTGCGGCAGCGCTTGGGCTCGCCTCAGGCTCGGGCGCGGGCGGTGCGGCGTCGGTCTGCGGTCCGGTCGGTTCGGTTACGGGCGTGTTGTCTGCCGCGACCGCTTCGGCGGCCTGCACCTCATCGGGGGCCTTGGGCGCGCTCGCGCCGAACTTGGCGGCATAGGCATCATAGCGCGCCGCCATCCGCTGCTCCACATTGCCCCCCCACTGCTTTTCATAACCTTCAAGCACTTCCATCGCCTTGGCCTGATCGAACAGGAAGGTCATGACATCGCGCGCAATCGGATAGGCTGCGCCAGAGCCGCCGCCATGCTCGACAACCACGGAAGCGGCATAGCGCGGCTTGTCGAACGGGGCGAAGCAGATGAAGTGGCCGTGATCGCGGTGCTTCCATAGCCCGCCCTTGCCGTTGCCAATATTGAGCCCAACGACTTGCGCGGTGCCGGTCTTGCCAGCCATCTGCACGCCTTCCACAGGAAGTCGCGCCTTGCCTGCAGTGCCCCGCCCGTTGACCACTTCGTTCATAGCCGTGTGGATGAGATCGAGGTGTTCCTGCTTGATCCCAAGCGAAGGCGCGGCGGGCGCGCGGCGGTCCATTAGCAGGCGCGGCATGAGATTGCGGCCGGAGGCGAGGCGCGCGGCCATGACCGCTTGCTGCAGCGGATTGACCAGCATGTAGCCCTGGCCAATCGTGGCGTTCACTGTGTCATAGATCGCCCATTCCTTGCCGTACTTGCGTTGCTTCCACGCCGGATCGGGCACCGTGCCATAGGACTGGCCGGGATAGGGCATGGGAAATTCCTGCCCAAGGCCGAGCCGCTTGGCCATCGCGGCGATCTTGTCCATCCCGATCTGCTGCGCGAAATGGTAAAAGTACACGTCGCACGATTGGTAGATGCCCTTGGCCATGTTCGTCGTGCCGTGCCCGCGCCGATTCCAGCAATGGAACACGCGGTTGCCCACGCGCAGGCCCCCGCCGCAGCCCACGCTGGCCTCGGGATCGAGCCCGGCCTCGAGGAACGAAAGCGCGACCATCGGCTTGACGGTAGAGCCCGGCGGATAGAGCCCGCGCAGCACCTTGTTGCGCAGCGGCACGTGGTCGTCTTCGGAAAGCATTTTCCACTCGATGCGGCCGATGCCATCGGCAAAGCTGTTGGGATCGAAGCTGGGCATCGAGACCATCGCCAGCACGTCGCCCGTCAGGCAATCCATCACCACGACCGACCCTGATTCCAGCCCCACCCGCCGCGCGGCATAATCTTGCAGCGCGGCATCGATGGTCAGTTGGATGGGCTTGCCTGCCACATCCTCGCGTGTGCCGAGATCGCGCACCACGCGCCCGCTGGCCGTCGCCTCCACCCGCCGCGCGCCCGGCACCCCGCGCAGGCGCGTTTCAAACTGCTTTTCAAGGCCATCCTTGCCAATCTTGAAGCCGGGTGTGATGAGCAGCGGGTTGCGCTCCTGCTCGTAATCACGGGCCGAGGCCGGGCCGACATAGCCGACCAGATGGCCGACCGCCGCGCCCGTGGGATAGAATCGCGAGAAGCCGCGCTGCGGGATCACGCCAGGCAGTTCGGGCAGGCGCACGCTGACCGCGGCGAACTTGTCCCAATCAAGGCTGGAGGCGACCTCGACCGGCTGGAACCCGTGCGCCTTATCCAGCTTGTCGCGAATGTCGCTTACGCGGTCCGCCGTCAGGCCCAGCAGGTTCGCCAGCTTCGCCAGGGTCTTGTCCGGATCGACCACCCGGTCGGGCACGAGATCGACCCGGAAATCGGCGCGATTGGCCGCCAGTGGCGCGCCTTTGCGATCCAGCACCCAGCCGCGCCGGGGCGGGATCAGCGTGAGGTTGACGCGGTTGCTTTCGGAAGCCGCGCGGTACCTGGCGTTTTCCGCCACCGAGAGGTAGGCCAGCCGCCCCGCCAGCAGCACGCCCACACCGGCCTGCGCCAGCCCCAGTACGAACGTGCGCCGCTCGAACGTGTTGGTCAGCAAGGCCGAGCTCATCGGCAGCGTGCGAGGCCTTCCGGGTTTCTGCTTGCGCATCAGGCTCTAAAGCTTCCTGAGCGGGAGGAGGCGGATCCGGTCGAGCAGTGCCACAAGCTGCGTCATCAGCGGATAGAACATGATGGTGACCAGGATCTGCGGTCCGATCACGAGGGGGAGAGGCGCGCCCGTTGCGATCCCGGCGAACAGCGCGCCGAGCCCGAGGTAGCCGATGAGCAGCACACTGGCTGTCAGCCAGTCCTGGGGGAAGCTGCGCCACAGGAAGCGGTTGTCGAACACGTCCATCGCCAGCATGGCCGCGGACCATAGCACGATCCCGCTGCCGAAGGGCTGGCCGCTGAACAGATCATCGAACGCGCCCAGCGGTAGGCCGGCCCAGACCGGGAAGAGGCTAGGGCGCAGCATGCGCCACGCAAGAAACAGCATGAACGCCAGCGGCGGGGTTACCGGAGCAGATGCGACCACGGGCGAGAACGCCGCCATCGACGCGAACATCACCGTGATCCAGGGCAGCCCTTCTGCCACCCACGGCGAAGGCGCCCGGTTGATGCGGATGGGGACAATGTCCTCGGGCCGCACGGGGATCCGGGGGAGCGGCATCAGTTGGCTCCACCAGCTGTGCTGGATTCCGGCGCGGGGGCTTCAGGTGCGGGACCGGCGGCCTGCTGGCTGGCATTGAGCGCGGCCACTGCCGCTGCCTGGAACACCGGCAGCACGATCACGAAATCGGCGTCAGAGGGATCGCTGGCCAGATGGCCGATGCCGCCATCGGTGAGCACCTCGGTCACCACTGCGACCGGGATACCCGGTGGATAGAGCCCGCCCGAGCCGGATGTGACGAAAACATCCCCCCCTTTCAGCGGATTGACCCCCATGTTGATCAGGCGGATCGCGATGCGGCCATCCGATTTGCCCTCGATAAACGCGGGCAGCCCATCCCGCGCGCGGCGCACGGGAACCACGTTTTCGGGGTCGGTCACAAGCAGCACGCGCGCCGTATTAGCCCCGGCCTCGATCACCCGGCCGATCAAACCGGCGGCAGAGCGCACCGGCTGCCCGGCGCGGACCCCTTGCACGGAGCCGGCAGAAAGCACGGCAAAGCGCCGCGTGCTGGCGGACGTTGAACCGATCAGCCGGGCCGCGGTGACCGGGCGGCTGACCGGATCGACAATACCGAGGAGCGCCTTGAGGCGGCGGTTCTCACCCTCCAGCGCGCGCATCGTCATGGCATTGGCGCGCGCGGCGGCAACTTCTCGGCTGAGCGCGGCGTTCTGGCGGCCGGCGCCCAAATATGCGCCAATCGCCCCGAACAGGCTCTGGCCTGCAGCCCGCGCCTCCGCACCCGCTTCGCCTGCCGGACGCGCGATCTCGCCTGCCGCGCTGCGCAATCCACTGAACGCGCCGGGATTGACCAGCGACACGATCAGCAGGATAGCGCCCAAGACCACACCGGCCACGGCGATGACGTAGCCGGTAAAGATGCCGTATTGCGCCCTGCGCGAAAAGCCCGGGCGCCGGCCCACAGACCGCGCCATGCTACCCTTCCTTATTTGATCCCCGTAGCGCTTTGAGGCGCATCATGCGCTTCGGCATCACGCCGTCATCAGCACGCCGCGGTAGATCGGATCTTCCATCGCCCGGCCGGTGCCCAGCGCCACGCACGAAAGCGGATCTTCCGCCACGCTGACAGGCAAGCCGGTCTCGTCACGCAAATGCTCGTCCAGCCCGCGGATCAACGCGCCCCCGCCGGTCAGCACGATGCCCTGGTCGACAATGTCGGCGGCCAGTTCGGGCGCGGTGTTTTCCAGCGCAATGCGAACGCCTTCGACAATCGCACCGATGGGTTCGGACAGCGCTTCAGCGACATTGGCCTGCGTGATGGTAATTTCCTTGGGCACGCCGTTCACCAGATCGCGGCCCTTTATGTGGATCGTCTCGCCAATCCCGTCAGAGGGCACGATGGCGATGCCGAAGTCCTTCTTGATGCGCTCTGCCGTCGATTCGCCGATAAGCAGGTTGTGATGGCGGCGCACGTAGGAGACGATGGCCTCGTCCATCTTGTCCCCGCCCACGCGCACCGAGGTTGTATAGGCAAGGCCGCGCAGCGAAAGCACCGCAACTTCGGTGGTGCCGCCGCCGATGTCGACGACCATCGAGCCGACCGGCTCGGTCACGGGCATGTCGGCGCCGATGGCAGCGGCCATGGGTTCGAGGATCAGGAACACCTGGCTGGCGCCCGCGTTGCTGGCCGCATCGCGGATGGCGCGGCGTTCGACCGAGGTGGAGCCCGACGGCACGCAGATCACGATTTCGGGATAGCGTAGGAGGCTTTTCGAGCCATTCACCTTGCGGATGAAGTGCTTGATCATTTCCTCGGCCACTTCGATGTCGGCGATCACGCCGTCGCGCAGCGGACGGATGGCTTCGATGTTGTCGGGCGTCTTGCCCATCATCATCTTGGCATCATCGCCCACGGCCTTGACCCGCTTGATGCCGTTGATCGTCTCGATCGCCACCACGGAGGGTTCATTGAGCACGATGCCCCGGTCCTGCACATAGACCAGCGTGTTTGCGGTGCCGAGATCGATTGCGATATTCTGGGAACCGAATTTGAAGAATCGGGAAAGCATCGAGGCCATCAGGAAATCCGTATGAATCTGCGGTTTGGCCTGCCGGAGCAGGCTGCCCATCGTGCGGGGTACGGTCGGGCGAAGTGGGCGCATTAGCAGGCGGGCCGCGCAAAACCCAATATTTTGTGAAGGCTTTGCGGGATAAGTTCCGCTGCCTGTCTCGAAAAAGCGCGGCTTGGTCGCTAACGCTGATGATCCGATGTCCGAGCACGTTCGAACCATAAGGCGGCTGCCTGAAAGCCTCATCAATCGCATCGCTGCCGGCGAGGTGGTCGAGCGCCCGGCGAGCGCGCTGAAAGAGCTGGTCGAGAACGCGATCGACGCCAGTGCGAGCCAGATTTCGGTGCGGCTGGCCGAGGGCGGGCTCGCGCTGATCGAGGTTACCGATGACGGCTGCGGCATGCGGGCGGACGAGATCGAGCTGGCGCTGGAACGCCACGCCACCTCCAAATTGCCTGATGAAGCCATCGAAATGGTCGCCACCTTGGGCTTCAGGGGGGAGGCGCTGCCGTCCATTGCGTCCGTTGCAAAAGTCACCATAGAAAGCCGCGCTGGACTTGGTGGCGACGCTTGGAGCCGCGTGGTCGATCACGGCATGCTCGTCTCCGACGGCCCCGCTGCGCTGCCGCCGGGCACTCGGGTGCGGGTTGAGGACCTGTTCGGCAAAGTGCCCGCGCGGCGCAAGTTCCTGCGCAGCGTGCGCTCGGAATGGGCCGCCAGCCTCGATGTGGTGCGCCGCCTCGCGCTTGCCCGGCCTGATCTCGGCTTCACACTGGAGCATGATGGCCGCCGCGCGCTCCATGTCCAGCCGGGCGATACGCTCGCCGCGCGCACTGCGCAGATCGTGGCGCGCGAACTGCACGACAACGCCGTTGCGGTTGATCTGGCGCGCGGGGCTTATCATCTGATGGGCGTGGCGGGCCTGCCGACCTACAACCGCGGCGTGGCCGATCACCAGTACCTTTTCGTCAATGGCCGCCCGGTGAAGGACAAGCTGCTGATCGGCGCGGTGCGCGGCGCCTATGCCGACATGCTGGCGCGCGATCGGCACGCGGTACTGGCCCTGTTTCTCGAGGTTCCGGCCGAGGAGGTGGACGTCAACGTGCACCCGGCCAAGACCGAAGTGCGCTTCCGCGATCCCGCTTTCGTGCGCGGGATGATTGTCTCGGGCCTGCGGCAGGCGCTCATGACCGGCGACCGGCGCTCGGCGCAAGCCCCCGATGCGGTGGCCATGCGCGCGTGGCAGGCTGAACCGGTTGCGCCTTCTACCACGCCCCAGTCCAGCATGTTCTGGCAAAGCCAACCAAACTATCAGGCGTCCCGCCTATCCGAAGCCGGGCAGCTCTGGCGCGAGTATGAGACCGCCGTCCTGGCCCCGCCTGCTGCCCGCGCGGAAGTGGCGGCAGAGCCGGTCCCGGCGGCCAGCCACCCGCTCGGCGTGGCGCGCGGACAGGTTGCCGCGACGTATATCGTGGCCGAGGCCGAAGACGGGCTGGTGCTGATCGATCAGCACGCCGCGCACGAACGCCTTGTGCTCGAACGCCTGCGTGCCGCAGGGGCAGGGGAGGACGCAGCACCCGCCCAGGCGCTGTTGCTCCCCGAAGTGGTCGAACTTGATGAACCCTCTTGCGACCGGCTTGAGGAAGCTGCCGATCAACTGGCCGCCTTTGGCCTCGTCCTGGAACGCTTCGGCCCCGCCGCAATGCTGGTGCGGAGCGTTCCGGCGGTACTGAAGGGCGGAGACATTCAGGCGCTGGTGCGCGATGTTGCCGATGATCTGGCGAAGAATGGTGCGGCCCTGCTGCTGGGCGAGAAGCGCGATCTCGTTTTGGCAACCATGGCCTGCCATGGTTCGGTAAGGGCCGGGCGGGTACTTTCGGTCGCGGAGATGAATGCGCTGCTGCGCGAGATGGAAGTGACGCCGCGCTCGGGCCAGTGCAACCACGGCCGGCCGACGTGGATCAAGCTGGCGCATGGCGATATCGAGAAGCTGTTCGGGAGAAAATGATGCGTGCAATGGCTCTTGGACTGGTTTTCCTGACCGCCGCCTGCGGCGCGCCGCCTCCGCCGCCGCCACCACCGCCGGGCAAGGCCATCCAGCTCGAAGAGATCGACTACCTCGTGATGAAGGCCAACAAGCTCTATGGCGCCGGCTGCAATTTCGTCACCGATGGCGGCGGTCTTGCCGCGCTCGTGCTCGCACAGGAGAAGGAGGCAATCATCAAGCTTGGCGGCAAGATCGTGCGCCTCCCCGCCGATACCGCAAGCCAGATCCTCCCCGAAACCGCCCGGACGCGCTATCTCGATGCCGAACGTATTCTGATACTCGCCCCGATTCCCGGCACGGTTCCCGCGGAAAACGGCGTGGTGCAGAGCCTGCCGGTGAGCCTCGCCATCATCGATCCCAGAGGCAACCCGCTGTTCAATGCCAAAGGACAGGTCCAGTGCAGGCCGATGTGACTAGATTTACAGCAGCCCTCCCATGCTGACCCGGTCTTCCCCGCCGGATCCTAGTCGCTGATAGAAGCCGGCCACTGCTGCATTCGTGCCTCGCACCTGCAGGT
>CANEVG010000053.1 GCA_947442095.1 Sphingomonadaceae bacterium | reverse complement strand
TCAGGTCCGCGACCCCAGCGAACTGGTCGAGGTGGGCCTGCTCACTGCTGCCGAATACCGCGCGTTCCGCCGCGCCGAGAATTTTTTCTGGTCGGTGCGCTGTCATCTCCACGCCATCACAGGTCGCGCCGAAGACCGCCTGACCTTCGATCTCCAGCGCGAAGTGGCGCTGCGCATGAACTTTGCGGACCGTCCCGGCAAGAGCGCGGTCGAGCGCTTCATGCAGTTCTATTTTCTGCAGGCCACCCAGGTCGGCTCGCTCACCGGCATGTTCCTTGCACAACTCGACGAGCAATTCGCACCGACCAAACGCGGTTTCTTTGCCGCCTTGCGGGGCCGCCGTAAACGCAAGATCGGGCAGTATCCGGTCGTGGCCGACAAGCTGGGTGCCAACGGTGATGATTTCTTCCGCGCCGATCCTGTCCGCCTGATCGAGTTGTTCGTTGTGGCAGACCGCGAATGGCTTGAGGTCCATCCCGAAGCCATGCGGCTGGCGCGGCGCGATTCGGCGCTCATAGATGCCGCCGTGCGCAAGGACCCGCGCGCCAACAGGCTCTTTCTGGAACTACTGACGAGCCGCCACAACCCCGAAGATGCGCTGCGTTGGATGAGCGAGGCCGGGGTTTTTGGCCGCTTCGTGCCTGATTTCGGCCGCGTCGTCGCGCAAATGCAGTTCGATATGTACCATCACTACACGGTGGACGAGCACACCATCCGCGCCATCGGCCTGCTTGCCCGCATCGAAAAGGGCGAGGAAACCGAGCAGCACCCGCTCGCCACAGAGGTCATCAGCAAGGTCGCCTCGCGCCGCGTGCTCTATGTTGCCACGTTGCTGCATGATATCGCCAAGGGCCGCCGCGGCGATCACTCGGTGCTCGGCGCGGACGTCGCGATGAAGCTGTGCCCGCGGCTGGGCATGTCGCCGGCAGAGACCGAGCTCGTTGCCTGGCTGGTGCGCTGGCACCTGCTGATGAGCGCCACCGCGTTCAAGCGCGATCTGGCGGACTACAAGACGATCGCCGATTTCGTGGGCAAGGTGCAGAGCCAGGAGCGGCTGCGCCTGCTGTTGGTGCTCACCATTGTCGATATCCGCGCGGTAGGCCCAGGCATCTGGAACTCGTGGAAGCGCCAGTTGCTGGGCGATCTGTTCGCTTCGGCAGAGGAAATGCTCCGCCTCGGCCACAAGCAGCATGGTCGGGCCGAACGCATTGCGGCGAAGAAGGCCGCTGTCGGCGCTCTGCTCAAGGAACGCGATGCGCTCATCGGCACGGTCGGCCGCCAACTCGGCGATGCCTACTGGATTGCCGAGCCCGAAGACATCATCGCGCTCAATCTCCAGCAGATGGACCTCTCGCTCGATGAGCCGCTGACGGTTGAGGCGCACTGGTATCCCGCGCGCGGCGCCACCCTCGTCACCGTACTCGCGGCAGACCACCCCGGCTTGTTCTACCGGATCGCAGGGGGCATCCACCTCGCTGGCGGCAACATCATCGACGCGCGCATTCACACCGCGCGCAACGGCCTCGCAGTCGACAACTTCCTTGTGCAGGACCCGCTTGGCCGTCCGCTTAACGAAAGCGCGCAGATCGCCCGGCTGAAGACGGCGATTTCTGATGCGCTGGCCAATCGCGTCAAGCTCCTGCCCCAGCTTGCCGCCCGCCCGCTTTCGCGCCCCCGCGCCGATGCCTTCGAAGTCCAGCCTATTGTCATTTTCGATAACAAGGCCTCGAACCGCTTTACGGTGATCGAAGTCGGCGCGCGGGATCGGCCCGCGCTGCTTAGCCGCCTTGCCCGCGCCTTGTTCGAGGCGCGGCTGGTCGTTCACTCCGCGCACATCGCGACATATGGCGAGCGCGCGGTGGATACATTCTACGTCACCGATATCCTGGGCGAAAAGATCGAGGCGGATAGCCGCTTGCGCTCGGTGGAGAAGCGCCTGATCGAAGCGGCGGAAGAACGGCGTGCGAAAGCTGCAGCCTGAATTTCGTCTTTCGGGGGCAGTGGAGCATTCGCCGTATTCCCCGCCTCGCGATCCGCGCCTATCATCGACCCTATGACCGAAGCCCAGTACCTTTCCGGACGTCTGCTGCTGGCCATGCCCGGCATGGCGGACCAGCGCTTCGATCATGCGGTGATTGCGATGTGTGTGCATGACGAGCATGGTGCACTGGGCATCGGGATCGGTAGCGTGCGCGAAGGCGTGACGCTGCATGGCTTGCTCAAGGATATCGGCATCGAGCCCGGCCTCGCGCCCGATGTGCCGATCATGAACGGTGGCCCGGTCGAAACCGCGCGCGGTTTCGTGCTCCACACCACCGATTGGGCAGGTCCCGCCTCGGTCGAAGTCACCCCGCTTTGCGCGCTGTCTGCCTCGATGGAATTGCTGCGCGCGATCGCTGCGGGCAAGGGCCCGTCCAAGTGGCTCGTCGCATTGGGCTATGCCGGCTGGGGCGCTGGGCAGCTTGAGGGCGAAATGCGCCACCACGGTTGGTTCGCCGCGCAAGGTCGCCCCGAAATCCTGTTCGACACCCCGGTAAACGCGCGCTGGGCAGCCACTTGGCGCGCCGAAGGCATTGACCCTGCACACCTCGTCAGCGAAACCGGCCGCGCCTGAGGTGGCATCAAATGTTGATCCGCCCAGCCAACGCCGATGATTCGGTAGCGATCTGGTCGATACTCGGCCCCACAATCCGCGCAGGCGAAACGTACGCGCTGGACCCCGCGATGCGCGAGGAAGACGCGCTTGCCTATTGGCTGGGCAGCGACCGTGAGACCTTCGTGGCCGAAGAGGACGGCGAGATCCTAGGCACTTACTACATCCGCGCCAATGAGGCGGGTGGTGGCAGCCATGTCTGCAACTGCGGCTACATGACCAGCGCCGCCGCCAGCGGTCGCGGCGTCGCCAGGGAGATGTGCGAGCATTCCTTCGAGCACGCCCGCACCCGCGGCTTTCGCGCCATGCAGTTCAACTTCGTGGTCAGTACCAACCAGCGCGCAATTCGCCTGTGGCAGTTGCTGGGCTTCGCTGAGGTCGGACGCTTGCCGCAGGCCTTCCATCATCCCGCGCAAGGCTATGTCGATGCGCTGGTCTTGTTCCGGAGCCTGGCCTAGCCCCGCGCCAGCCGTGCCACTCCTTCTGCCTTGTCGATCAGCGGCAACAGCGTCTTCATGTCTGGCCCATGATCCATGCCGGTCAGCGCCTGCCGCAGCGGCAGGAACAGCGCCTTGCCCTTGCGGCTCGTCGTTTCCTTGAGCGCCCCGGTCAGCGCGGTCCACGGATCGTTCGTCCAGTCCAGCCCAGCCGCCACACCAGCTGCTTCAGCCAGATAGGCCCGCGTCTCGTCATCAAACGCGGGAGCCTCCACTGGCCCAGTGATCACCCTCCACCATTCAGCCGCTTGGGCAACTTGGGTCAGGTTGGGCCGGATCGCTTCCCAGGCTGTCGCGCTCATGCCTTCAGGCAAAAGATGCGCCACTCGGTCAAACGGCAGTCGATGGACAATCGCGGCATTGACGCGGGTGAGGTCTGCTTCGTCAAACCGCGCCGGCGCGCGCCCAAACCGTGCCAGGTCGAAGCTGGCGGCCAAAGCCGCAGCATCCAGCGCCGGATCGACCGGGTCAGATGTGCCCAGCCGCGCGAGCAGCGCCACCAGCGCCTCTGGCTCGATCCCCTCCGCGCGAAGTTCGTCCACACCCAGCGAGCCAAGCCGCTTGGAAAGCTTGCCTTCGGTCCCGGTCAGCAGCGCGGCATGGGCAAAGCTTGGCGGCTCCGCGCCCAGTGCCTTGAACATCTGCACCTGGGTCGCGGTGTTGGAGACGTGGTCCTCTCCGCGCAGCACATCGCTCACGCCCATCTCGGCATCGTCGATCGCGCTGGGCAGCATGTAGAGCCAAGAACCGTCCGCACGGCGAACCACCGGGTCGGACATCTGCTTTGGATCGAAATGTTGGGGGCCGCGAATCCCGTCGGTCCACGCGATCGACGTCTCGTGATCCATCAGGAACCGCCAATGCGGTGCCTCACCCGCTGCCGCTTTGGCCGCATGATCCGCCTCGCTCAGCGTCAGCGCCGAGCGGTCATAGATTGGCGGCAGCCCGCGCCCCAGCAGCACCTTGCGCTTGAGGTCCAGTTCCTGCGCCGTCTCGTAGCAGCGATAGATTCGCCCCGCTGCCACCAGTCGCTGAAAGGCCGCCTCGTAGATATCGAACCGCGCTGATTGCCGCTCCTCGCCATCGGGATGCAGCCCGAGCCACGCCAGATCGGCCCGGATTGCGTCCACATGCTCCTCGCGGCTCCGCGCCTGATCGGTATCGTCGATCCGCAGCAGAAACCGCCCGCCATGCTTTTTGGCCAGCAGCCAGTTCAGCAGCGCCGTGCGGATATTGCCGACATGCAGGATGCCCGTGGGCGAGGGGGCGAAGCGGGTGATGATGGTCATGATCGCGCGTATAGCGCTCCGGCAAGACCGGGCAAGTTCACCTCATCAGCACGACAGCATGGGTGCAGGCATCCCACAGGGTCTCATGGCGGTCAGGCCGAATGAACCCTTCGATGGCGCCGTTGAAACTCTTGCGGTCGCGGGTCGCCGCCGCCTGGACGAGCGCCGCCAGCGTGGCCTCGTCGGGCGAAAGGCGCTGGCAGCAGGCACGCCCCACAACGAAGCGTTCCGGCCAGGTCCGCGTCACCGTGCGCACGAACTCGTGTAGAACAAAGGCCGCTTCGCAGTTTTGCAGGTGGAGCGCGAGGGTAGCCAAGGGGTCTGCATTACCGCGTGCCGCCAGAGCGCAAATCCGAATGGCGATGACCGCGGCTTGCGCCCGGAACGTTTGCACATGCAGCGCCGGGGGGCAGGCCAGCGCGGCGATGGTGGCAGCGGCGTATCCGGTATGGGCGGTCATGGCAGGGCCTATGTTATTGCGAACGAATCGCAACATACGCCTCGCGACCCAGTCGTCAATGCGAATCATTCGCAATAATGTGCTGCCCCGTCCGGAACCCATGCGTGATCGGATAGCGTCGGTCGCGCCCAAAATTGCGCATGCCCAGTTTCACGCCCGGCGGGGCCTGCCGCCGCTTGTACTCGGCCAGATTTAGAAGCCGCTCGATCCGCACGACAGTCGCCCGGTCGAAACCGTCGGCCACCACCTGGTCGACGCTCTTTTCGTGCTCTACCAGGCCGAGCAGAATCGCATCGAGCACCGCATATTCGGGCAGCGAATCGGAATCCTTCTGATCCGGGCGCAGTTCGGCACTTGGCGGCTTGGTGATGATGCGCTCGGGCATGACCATGCCCTTCGGCCCCAGCCCGATCTTTGGGCGTGCTGCATTGCGCCACTGCGAGATTGCAAAGACCGTGGTCTTGTAGGCGTCCTTCAGCGGGTTGTAGCCGCCGTTCATGTCGCCATAGATCGTCGCGTAGCCGACGCTCATCTCGCTCTTGTTGCCGGTTGTCACCAGCATCGGCCCGAACTTGTTGGAAAGCGCCATCAATGTCGTGCCGCGAATGCGTGATTGCAGGTTCTCCTCGGCCAGATCCGGCTGGCGTCCCGCAAAGGCAGGCGCGAGCATCTCCGCAAAGGCATCCACCGCCGGAACAATCGGAATCGTATCGAGCCGCACGCCCAGCATTGCCGCGCACCCGGCGGCGTCTTCAAGGCTTTCCGCGCTGGTATAGGCGCTCGGCATCATAACGCACCATACGCGCTCCGGCCCCAGGGCATCGACCGCAATGGCCGCGCAAATCGCTGAATCGATTCCCCCTGAAAGCCCCAGCACCACACCGGGAAACCTGTTGGTGTTCACATAATCGCGCAGTGCCAGCACCATTGCGCAGTAGATATCCTCGGGATACTCGGCGAGTTCGGCGACCGGTCCCGGCTCGCAGCGCCAGCGTTGGCCCCCACTTCCGACTTGGCCAGTGGGGACGCGGTTCCACACCGTGTCGACCAGCGCCTCCTCCCAGTCTGGCATCTGTACCCACAGCGCGCCTTCCGGGCCGACGACGAAGCTCGCCCCGTCGAATACCACCTCGTCCTGCCCGCCCACGCGGTTCACGAAGACCAGCGGAATGCCGGTGTCGATCGCACGGCGTTTGGCCACGCCTTCGATGCGAAGAACGTCCTTGTCGATCTCATAGGGGCTGCCGTTGACGCAGATGAATATCTCCGCCCCCTGTTCGGCAAGGTGGCGGCACACGGGCGCGTGCCAGATATCCTCGCAGATCGGCAGGCCAAGCATCACGCCCTTGAACAGCACCGGCTCGGGCAGCGGACCCGGCAGGAAATAGCGCTTCTCGTCAAACGTCCCGTAGTTCGGTAGTTCCACTTTGAAGCGTACTGCCGCCACTTTGCCCTCGTCGAGTAAGGCAACCCCGTTGTGCAGGGCCCCGTCGCGCACGAACACCGAACCCACGAGCATTGCTGGCCCGCCATCCCCAGTCGCGGCGGCCAGTGCCTCTAGCGCAATGGCCGCGCGCTCGATCAGTGCGGGCTTGAGGAGCAGGTCTTCGGGCGGATAGCCGATCAGCTGCATCTCGGGAAAGACGATGAGGTCGCTGTCCTCCGCCTGCGATCTGACGGTCAGCATTGCAGCCGCGTTCGCGGCCAGATCGCCGACTTTTTGGTTGAGCTGGGCGAGGGTGATCGTGAGCGTGTCGGCCATAACGTAGTACCTAGGCGGCAAATGCTGCCCTGTTCAAGGACTACCCTTGGGTAAAACCGCCTCCGCATACGTTGCAATGCTGTCATCTTGGGCTAAGGCCCCTGCCATCGTCCAGATTTCGAGGGACTCGGGGAAGCCCATGAAAATCATGTCCGGCAATGGCAATCTGCCGCTTGCCCGCGCCATCGCCGCCTATCTCGAACTGCCGCTGACCGAAGCTTCGGTCCGCCGCTTTGCCGACGAGGAAGTCTTCGTCGAGATTCACGAGAACGTGCGCGGCGAGGACGTTTTCATTGTCCAGTCGACCGGCTATCCGGCCAACGACAACCTCATGGAACTGCTCATCTGCACTGATGCGCTGCGCCGCGCCTCAGCCAAGCGGATCACTGCGGTCATCCCCTATTTCGGCTATGCCCGGCAGGACCGGAAGCCCGGCCCGCGCACGCCGATCTCGGCCAAGCTCGTCGCGAACCTGATCACCACGGCCGGCGCAGACCGCGTTCTTGCGGTCGATCTCCATGCCGGGCAAATCCAGGGCTTCTTCGACATCCCGACGGACAATCTCTTCGCCGCACCCGTCATGGCCGCCGATATCCAGACCCGCTACGGCGGGCAGGACATCATGGTTGTCTCGCCCGACGTTGGCGGCGTGGTGCGCGCTCGCGCGCTGGCCAAGCGGCTCGACAATGCGCCGCTCGCTATCGTCGACAAGCGGCGTGACCGCCCCGGCCAGAGCGAAGTGATGAACATCATCGGCGATGTGAAGGGCCGGATGTGCATTCTGATCGATGATATCATCGATTCGGGTGGCACGCTGTGTAACGCTGCGCAGGCGCTGATGGACAGCGGCGCAAGCGGCGTCGCTGCCTATATTAGCCACGGTGTGCTTTCGGGCGGCGCAGTGGCGCGGGTTGACCGGTCGGCACTCAAGGAGCTTGTCATCACCGACACGATCCTGCCGACAGAAGCGACCCAGAATTCGAGCCGGATCCGTGTTCTCACCATTGCGCCCTTGATTGGTGAGGCCGTGCGGCGTATCGCCGACGAGAGTTCGGTTTCCAGCCTCTTCGATTAAGCTTGAAGAGGTTTGATTTTTTGGGGTTCCGGCCCTCTCCCTGACGGGGGAGGGGGTCGGGATACATTAGCTATAGTCCGAACGCTTCGAGCGCAGCCTTGGCAATCGGCCCCCCGCGCTCTTGCACAAAATGCCCTCCATCGGCGATCTCCAGAGGCCTCGGGCAACCCCGGATCGCCGACCGCAAGTCCGCCATGATGTCCGGCCCCAGCACCGGGTCCAGCATGCCGACCGCCATGAAGCTCGGCCCGCTCCATTCGGTCTGCCACCAGGCGGCCGCGCGTTTCGCATCGGCCACGCCCTCCATGTCCGGGCTGGTCATCACCAGTTCTGGAAAGCGCCGCACTCCGGCCTTGTAGGCGGCGTCGGGGAAGGGCGCGCCATAGGCCGCCGCTTCCGCATCGCTCAGACCCGCCTGCGCGCGCTTGAACAGTCCGGGGATGTTCATGTCATGCTGGCTGCGATTGAAGGCCCGCCACGCATCGAAACCTGCGCCCGCCGGCTGCCCTGTCGGGATTGTGGTGTTCATCACCAGCAGTCGGTCGAACCGTTCCGGCATATCGGGAGGAAGGGTCAGCCCCAGAATGCCGCCCCAGTCCTGGCACACCAGCGTCATGCGCTGCAGATCGAGCGCCGCGATGAAGGCGCGCAGCATGTTCCGGTGGAAATGGAAGGTATAGACCGCATCCTCCACCGGCTTGTCGGAGCGGCCAAATCCCAGCAGATCGGGCGCGACCACCCGGTAGCCGGCCTCGGTAAAGATCGGGATCATCTTGCGGTAGAGATACGACCAGGCTGGCTGGCCATGCAGGCACAGGAATGTCGTCGCGGCATCCCGTGGTCCTTCATCCACATAGTGGACGCGCAGGCCTTCATAGCCGGGTAGCGTGTCGGTATAGTGCGGTGCAAAGCCATAGCCGGGCAGATCGGCGAAACGGCTGTCGTCGGTCCGCAAGGCCTGCATTGTCTTTCCTTTCGCCGGGTCATTCTCGCGGTCGTGACCAGCTTAGCTTGCTTCATGGCCGGTTGACCAGACACCACATTTTGACAGGCGCCGCCCGCAGGCCCATGAGCGCCCCCATGCATTTTGCCGATTTCGATCACGCTGCCTTCCTTCGGGACACTTGGCAAAAGCGCCCGCTCCTGATCCGCAATCCGTGGGCGAACTGGATCAATCCGCTTGAACCGGATGAACTTGCAGGCCTCGCATGCGAAGAGTCTGGCGTCGAATCCCGGCTGATAACCCGGCGAAGCGATGGCATGGTGTTGGAAAGCGGCCCGTTCCCCGAAGCCCGCTTTGCCAAGGCGGAAGCCGCGCCGTGGACCTTGCTGGTGCAGGCGGTCGATCACCACGTGCCCGAAGTTGCCATGCTGATCGCGCCGTTCCGCTTCGTGCCCGATTGGCGGATCGATGACGTGATGGTCAGCTATGCCGCCGATGGCGGCGGGGTTGGGCCGCACTTCGACCAGTATGACGTGTTTCTGGTGCAAGGCCTTGGCCGGCGGCGCTGGCGCGTAGGGCCGCGCTGCGGCGCCGACACGCCGCTGGTCCTGCACGCGGACTTGCGCTTGATCGCCGATTTCGAAGCCACCGGAGACTGGGTGCTCGAGGCGGGCGACATCCTTTACGTCCCGCCGGGCTTTGCCCACGACGGTGTGGCCGTAGGCGGGGATTGCATGACCTATTCCATCGGCTTTCGTGCTCCCTCACGCGCCGATCTGGTCGAAGGCTGGGCGGCGCATCTCGCCGATGCGCTGCCGGAGGACGACCGCTATACCGATGCGGACCTTGTACCGCAGGCCCATCCCGGCGAGATCACCCCCGCAGCGCTGGAGCGGCTCCATGCGATGGCGCTCAGCGGCCTTGCCGATGGCGCGGCCTTCGCGCGCTGGTTTGGGGCCTATACCAGCCTGCCCAAGTATGCGGACGCCGATTGGCAGCCGGAAGCCGCGGTCGGGCAGGCGGTTGTGCAGGCCCTGATTGCCAGCAGCCAGCCGTTGGCCCGCAATCCCGCCAGCCGCTTCGCCTTCATCCGCCAGGGGGAGGGCGCGCTGTTCCTCTTTGTTGATGGCCAGAGCTTCGATTGTACGGGTGATGCGGCAAGGGTTGCAGAACAGATCTGCGCGTCTGCCAGCCTGACCCTCGGTCCAGCATTGTCCGCATCGCCCGCCGTGGTGACACTGGTCGCTGCGCTGATCGATCAGGGCAGCCTTGCCTTCGATGAGGACGAGCGATGACGCTGATCCTGTTCAACAAGCCCTTCGGGGTACTGTGCCAGTTCAGCCCGGAGCCAAACGGCTCGCCGCGTCCAACGCTCGCCGCCTACATCGAGCGGCCCGGGGTCTATCCCGCCGGGCGGCTCGATCTTGATAGCGAAGGCCTGCTGCTGCTCACTGACGACGGCCGCATGCAGGCGCGCATTGCCGATCCCCGCTTCAAGATGCCCAAGACCTACCTTGTTCAGGTGGAAGGCGATCCCGACGAGGCGGCGCTCGAGCCCTTGCGGCACGGCGTGCACCTCAAGGATGGGCCGACCCTTCCGGCGCTGGTGGAACGGATCGATCCGCCCGTACTGTGGCCGCGCGATCCGCCCGTCCGCTTTCGCAAGAGCGTGCCCGATTGCTGGCTCAGCCTGACGATCGAAGAAGGCCGCAACCGGCAAGTGCGCCGCATGACGGCGGCCATTGGCCTGCCCACCTTGCGGCTGGTGCGTTGGCGCATCGCCGATTGGACGCTGGAGGGACTGGCAACAGGTCAGTGGCGCGAGGCTGGCTCTACTGCCACGGCTTGATGCCGTCCGGCGCGAGTCTGGCGATCGTCTCCAGTCGCGGCGTCTGGTGGGGCATCTACGATGACCACATAGAGGCGGCCGATCCACGGCGCGAGATCCGCCGCCCGTGCGCGGCTGAAGGAGATTGGCTGTCCATCACGCGTTACTGCCCCAGCCGAGGCAATCGCGCGGTCTACCCCGGGTCTGCTGTTTCGTGCCATTGCGCCGCGCCCCAAGTATCATCACTGCGGGTCTTGCGGCCACTTGTGCCCGAAATAGCTGCCTCCTTGCCATTCGGCTGTGCGCCATATCACTATCGTTAAGCACAAAGCCGCTGGCTCTCCAATTCTGCAATCATTTGCGCCACTCCTCCAAGTGCCTTGCCGAGTCGTTCCGGGGTCTTCGCTGAGCTTGACCTGACCATGCGCAGGGGGCCATTGCAGGAGCATGATAGATTTTGACCGCGAAGTTGCCTTGGCCATGCGCCTCGCTGATGCGGCGGGCGCTGCCATTCGCCCCCATTTCCGCAGCGGCCTTGCCGCGGAGCGCAAGTCCGATGCCTCGCCGGTAACTTTGGCGGACCGTGCAGCGGAAGAAGCCATGCGCCTGATCCTGAAAGCCGAATCACCGGCGGACACCGTGATCGGTGAGGAGATGGGCGCAACGCCGGGCGCATCGGGCCGCAGTTGGGTGCTCGATCCGATCGATGGCACGACCGGGTTCCTCGCAGGGCGGCCCCTGTTCGGCACACTGATCGCCCTTGTCATTGAGGGCTTTCCCGTGCTCGGGGTGATCGACCAACCGATCCTCGGTGAGCGCTGGGTGGGGGTGATCGGCAAGCCCACCCTTTTCAACGGCAAGCCGGTGCGCACGCGCCCCCTTGCGCAGTTGTCCGATGCGGCTCTCGCCACCACCGGGCCGCATTATTTCGATGATCACGACGGCTCGCACTTCATGGGCCTGGCTGCCAAGACCGATCACAAGCGCATGGTCATGGGCGGAGACTGCTACAACTACGCCATGCTCGCCATCGGCCAGCTCGATTTGGTATGCGAGGCTGGGCTCAAGCTCCACGACTGGGCCGCGCTGGTGCCGATCGTCGAAGGTGCGGGCGGCACCATGGCAGACTGGAACGGAGAGCCGCTCCATGCTGGCTCTCACGGTCACGTCATTGCGCTGGGCGATCCTGCGCGGCTCGACGATGTGGTCGAGGCGCTGGCCTGCGCGCACTGAACGCGCGGGTTTCGCAGATGGAGTGGCCCCGGCGGCTCTTCTTCTACGGAACGCTGGTACGCGAATACGATCACCCGCTTGCGCGCCTGCTTGCCTGCCCGGTCCGGCGCGGCTGGGTGCGCGGCACATTGCGGATTAAGGCGGACCCCAGCGGTGTCTATCCGGTGCTCACGCCGGGAGTGGGGCGCGTCTGGGGGTGGGTTCATGGCGGATGCCAGCCCATTTCCTTGAGGGCCGTTGCAGCGCTCGATCTATGGGAAGAGTTCGACCCTCTGCGGCCGCCGCGCGGGGAATACCGCCGCGCCAGCGTGGCCGTGCACACCAAGGGCGGACTACTGCGCGCACAGGCCTATGTGCCCAATACCAGCTCGCATCCCGGGCTGGCTGTGGTGCCCGGCGGTGATTTCGCCGCGCATGTCGCCGCGCGGGCCTTGCGTATCTATGCTGACTGATCAGGCGCGCTTCGCCCTGCCCGCTACTCTTTGTTGTTAGGCTTCCGAAGCCTCACTGTTGAGCTGGATGTAGTTGGCCAGCCCCATCCGCGCGATCATTTCGAACTGGGTTTCGATCACGTCGACATGCTCTTCTTCGTTGGAGAGGATATCGGCAAACAGATCGCGGCTTACGAAATCGCGCACGCTCTCGCAGTGCGCAATCGCATCCTTCAGCAGCGGGATCGCATCATGCTCTAACGCGAGGTCCGCCTTGAGCAGGTCCTCGACATCCTCGCCGATGCGCAGCCGGCCGATCGCCTGAAAATTGGGCAGCCCGTCAAGGAACAAGATGCGGTCTGCAAGCCGGTCGGCGTGCTTCATCTCGTCGATCGATTCGTGCCGCTCATACTCGGCCAGCTTCTTGAGGCCCCAGTTGGCCAGCATCCGGTAATGCAGCCAGTACTGGTTGATCGCGGTGAGTTCGTTCAGCAGGGCCTTGTTGAGGAACTCGATGACCTTGGCATCACCCTTCACGCGACATCTCCTTCGTTTGTCGCAGTCTAGGCAGCGACACACGGCGGCGCAAGCAGATCAGATACTTTGAAACAAGCCTCTGGAAGAGGCCGGCAAAGCAACCCGGTCCTTCAGGCCGCCATGCTCGAGCGCGCTTCCTCGACAATCATCTCCGCCTCTTCCAGGCACTGGCGGCACTGCGGCGCGAAACCAAGGCGGCTGTAGAGCGTTTCGGCATCGCCGCGCTGCTGGCAGGCGGCCCGGCGCAAGTCGTTCTCGCGGATGGCATTGCAGATGCAGATGTACATCGGTGCGGTTTCCCAAGCGGCTGATGCACGTCTCAGTAATGCGAGGCATTCGCAGTAGCAAGAGGAAATCGTACGTCTGCGCCGCGTTGCCTTTCACGCTGCCCGGCGCTATACAACGCTTCGCATCAAGAGTTGGGAATGACGCCCCAACGCCAACCTGCCGGTTTCCGGGCAAGGTGGCGCCTCTGCCAAGGAGGGATGTGGCCGGTCCGGCAACCAAACGGAACCCAGGCTACAGGGGTCATCTTCCC
>CANEVG010000052.1 GCA_947442095.1 Sphingomonadaceae bacterium | reverse complement strand
GGGCGTCCCAAGCGCAGCCTTGCCACCAAGCTTGCGATGGCCGCCGCAACGCGCATCGCCACGCGCTCGGTTCCCGGTGCGATCATGGTCGGCGGCGCGCTGCTCGCCAAGACACTCTACGACCGCAAGCGCGCCAAGAAACTTGACCAGTAGCCCTGCCCTGCGCCAACAGCGCACATGACCGACGCGCCCGTCCCGCTCCCGCAAGCAACGCCCCCGCAAGATCAGGACACGCTCCACCGCCGGGGGCTTATGTTCATCCTGTCCTCGCCCTCGGGCGCAGGCAAAACCACCATCGCGCGCAAACTGCTGGCGCATGACGCCGCGCTCCACGTTTCGGTTTCCGCCACCACGCGCCCGACGCGGCCCGGCGAGGTTGACGGGAAGGACTACCACTTCGTCGATCAGGCGCGGTTCAATGAAATGGTTGAGCAAAACGAATTCTTCGAATGGGCGACCGTGTTCGGCCACAGCTATGGCACGCCCAAAGGCCAGATCCGCGCCGGGCTCAAGCAGGGGCTCGATTACCTGTTCGACATCGACTGGCAGGGCACGCAGCAGCTTTACCAGAAGGCGCAGGCCGACGTGGTACGCGTGTTCATCCTGCCGCCGAGCCTCGATGAACTGAGCCGCCGCCTTGTGGGTCGCGGCACCGACAGCGCCGAAGTCATCGCCGCGCGCATGGCCCGCGCGCAGGCCGAAATCAGCCACTGGGACGGCTATGACTATGTCGTCATCAACGACGACGTGGACGTGTGCTTCCAGAAGGTGCGCGAAATCCTCGCTGCCGAACGCATGCGCCGCACCCGCCAGACCGGCCTTATCGACTTCGTGCGTGAACTGACGCGGGGCTAGGGCCGCCCAGCCCCCGGCGAATCCACCTCGGCTACCAGCAACACGCCCTTGGCCGCGCTCGACGCCACTTCGGCATCGCTGCTCGGCGCGCAGAGCATGAACAAGTGTCGCCTCTCAGGCCCGCCGAGCATGCACGCGTAACACGGCATTGCGCCGGTCGAGACCACCTCCAGCACTGCCCCGCCTTCGTCAATCCGGGCGCATTCCGGCGCGAGCGGGTTCGCGATCCAGATCGCGCCATCCGCATCGAGCGCAATGCCATCGGGCACGCGCGGCATGGTCCTGGCCCATACCCGGCGGCCCGACAACGCCCCATTTGCGTCGATATCGAACGCCGTCAGCCGCGCGCCCAAAGTCTCGCCCACGATCAGCATCTTGCCATCGGGCGTGATCACACTGCCATTGGGAAAGCTCATGTCCGGCGCCGCGACCGAAACCGCGCCGTCCGGCTGCACCAGCACCAGATTGGTCCTGGGATGATCGGCGAGCACCGATTCCACACCCCGCGCGCGCAGCTCATGATCGAGATCGAAGCCGAAGTTGCCGACATAGGCCCGGCCCTCGGCGTCCACCACCATGTCGTTGCACAGATGCGCCGTCAGCGCGCTCAGATCGGCATGCAGCGCAAGGCTGCCATCCCCATGCCGCCGCCACACTTGCCGTTTGCGCATCGCAACAAACAGCAGCGAACCATCGGGCATCCACCCCAGCCCCGAAGGCTGGTCGTCCAGCATCAGCTCGATCCGGTGATTGCCCGCAAGGTCCACCGAGCGGATCGTCTTGCTGTAGAAATCGCTGAACCACAGCCGCCCCTCATGCCAGCGCGGCCCCTCGCCGAAGTGGAAGCCGTCGGCGAGTTGGCGCGCGCTGCGAGACATGGCGCTCACTCGCCCAGCGGGTTGATATGGCCTTCGGGGATATAGGCGTTCACGATGCCGCCATCGATCGGCAGCGGCGTGCCGACCACATAGTCGCCCGCGCGGCTGGCGAGGAAGATCGCGCCGCCGGCCATGTCCTCCAGATTGCCGATGCGCTTCGATGGGATGCCGCGCGCCGATGCTTCGGGATTGTTCGCCGCCGCCTTGTTCATTTCAGACGCAAACGCACCCGGACAGATCGCGTTGACGACGATGTTGTCCTTGATCAGCCGCGCCGCCATGCGGCGGGTCAGGTGCACCAGCGCGGCTTTCGAGGCCTGATAGCTGTAGGTCTCCCACGGGTTGACGCGCAGACCGTCGACCGAGGCGATGTTGATGACCTTGGCCGCCTGGCTCACCGCTCCCGCCTTGAGCAGCGCGTGCAGCTTCTGCGTCAGGAAAAACGGCGTCTTGACGTTGAGGTTCATCACCTTGTCCCAGCCCATTTCCGGGAAATCGTCGAACTCCGCGCCCCAGGCCACGCCCGCGTTGTTGACGAGGATATCGATGTGGCTCTCGCGCTGCGCCAAATCCTCGGCCAGCGCCTCGATCCCCGCGAAGGTCGAGATATCGCCGGGCAGCGCGATGCAGTTCGGCCCGAGTTCGGCCGCAGTCTCTTCCACAACAGCAGCCTTGCGCGCGGTGATATAGACCCGCGCGCAGCCTGCTGCGATGAACCCTTCCGCAATCATCCGGCCGATCCCGCGCGAACCGCCCGTCACCACCGCAACGCGGCCTTCAAGGCTGAAAAGCTTGGCAAAATCCATCTGTCTGTTCCTTAATAACCGCTAAGCTGCGCGACGCGTTCGGCGTGGTAGTTGGCATCGCCCATGAACTCGGTCAGCGCGCGCTCGCGCTTCATGTAGAGCCCGATGTCATATTCGTCGGTCATGCCCACCCCGCCGTGCATCTGTACGCCCTCGCGCACCGCCAGATTGCACACGCGCGCCGCCTTGGCCTTGGCCGCCGAAACCATGAGCTCCGCCCGCTCCGAACCGCCATCGAGCAGTTGCTGCGCTTTCAGCACCACCGCCTCGGCAATCTCGATCTCCGAATAGAGATGCGCCGCGCGGTGCTGCAGCGCCTGAAACTCGCCAATCAGCTTGCCGAACTGCTTTCGGGTTTTGAGGTACGTTGTCGTCATGCCGAACGCGCCCGCCGCCACGCCGGTCTGCTCCGCCGCCGCGCCAATGCGCCCGGCGCTGAGCACCTTGTTCAGCAGGGTGCGCCCGCCATCGACCTCTCCGATCACGCAGTCGCCATCCAGCTCCACACCGTCAAAGGTCACATGGCTCGCCATCGCGCTATCGACCAGCCGGACCGAATTGTGCGTGATCCCCGCCGCATTCTTCGGCACGGCAAACAGCGTCACGCCGTCCGCATCGCTGTCGCTGCCCGATGTCCGTGCCGCCACGATCAGCGCATCGGCCGAAGCGCCCTGCACCACGAAGTCCTTTTTGCCCGTCAAGCGGAAGCCATTGCCGGCGCGTGTCGCAAGGCAGGCGATCCGCTCGGGTCGGTGCTTCGCGCCTTCATCGACCGCGACCGCCAGCACGCTCTCCCCCGCGATCACACCCGGCAGCCAGCGCCCGCGCAAGTCCGCCGATCCGCCCGAAAGCGCGGTCACGCCCATCACCGCGGTGGTCAGGAACGGCGAGGGCGTCAGGTTGCGGCCGATCTCTGCGAGCACGATCCCGGCTTCCACATGCCCCATCGCCAGCCCGCCATCCTCCTCGGCGGCGAGCATGCCGGTGAGGCCCATTTCCGCAAACTGCTTCCACAGGCCGTGGCCGAAACCATCCTTGCAATGGGTATCGCGCCAGTGGCGCAGCTGCTTCTTGATTCCGCCCTCGTCGGCCATGAAGCCGCTGACGCTATTGGCCAGCATGGCCTGATCTTCGGTGTGGTACAGCGGCATGATGTCAGGCCCCCGGCAGCTCGAGAATGCGCTTGGCGACAACGTTGAGCATGACCTCGCTCGTGCCGCCTTCGATCGAATTGGCCTTGGTACGCAGCCATGAGCGCGCAGCAGCCCCGCCGCGCGTTTCCTCGCTGTCCCACTCCAGTGCCGTGCTGCCGCCCGCCGCCATCAGCAGTTCGTGTCGGCGTTTGTTGAGCTCGGTCCCGGCATATTTCATCATGTTGGGCTGCGCGGGATGCGCCTTGCCCACCTTGATCTCGTCGAGGAACTTCTCGCCGCACGCCGCAAAAGCCAGCGCGTCGATATCGAACTGCGCCAACTCCGCGCGCAGCATCGGGTCTTGCAGCCCGCTGCGCCTCAGCACGTTGCCGATCGCGCTCGTCTGCCCGCCGTCGCCTGCGCCCGAGATCATCTCGCGCTCATGGCCCAGCAGATACTTCGCCACGTCCCAGCCTCGGTTGAGTTGGCCAACGATCTGCGCCTTGGGCACCACGACATTGTCGAAGAACGTCTCGCAGAACGGCGAATTGCCGCTGATCAGCTTGATCGGCTTGGTCGTTACGCCCGGGGTCGTCATGTCGAACAGCAGGAACGAGATGCCCTGGTAGGTGTTCGCCTTGTCGGTGCGGACCAGACAGAAGATCCAGTCGGCCTTGTCGGCATAGCTGGTCCAGATTTTCTGGCCGTTGACGACCCAGTGGTCGCCGTTATCCTCGCCGAAGGTCTGGAGCGAGACGAGGTCCGAACCTGAACCCGGCTCCGAATAGCCCTGGCACCAGCGAATCTCGCCGCGTGCGATCTGGTTCAGGTAGTGCGCCTTCTGCTCCTCGGTGCCGAACTTGAGCAGTGCCGGCCCGAGCATCCAGATGCCAAAGCTTGAAAGCGGCGGCCGCGCCCCGGCACACGCCAGTTCCTCGCGCCACACCTTGGCCTCCGCCGGGCTCAGCCCCGCGCCGCCGTAAGCCTTGGGCCAGTCCGCCACGGTGTAGCCCTTGGCCGCGCAGACCTCCATCCAGGCCTTCTGCGCATCGTTCTTGAACACGAAATTGCGTCCGCCCCAGCAGATATCGCTTTCGTCCTGCACGGGTCGGCGCATCTCGGCCGGGCAGTTCGCCTCGATCCACGTGCGGATTTCAGCGCGAAACGCCTCCAGATCTGACATGTATTGGCTCCTCTCTTAATCGAGAGGTTAAGGCGACTCGCAGCATGCTGGCAAGCGCCGATTTCTGCGGCTTCCGCTGCCCCCCAGTGCCGTAGCGTAAAGCCGATCGGCATTGACGAAGGGGCGCATCGGCCTAAGCTTGCCGCAAAGAAGTACGATGGAGAGACAGGATGCGATTTCAGGACAAGACGGTCGTCGTCACCGGCGCAGCATCGGGCATCGGGCGGGCAACGGCACTGCTGTTTGCCGCTGAAGGCGCAAAAGTCTACGCTGCGGATATCGACGAAGCAGGCCTCGCCAAAACCGCCGCCGATTCCAATGGCAGCGTGACAACGGTGCGTTGCGATGTTTGTCGGTGCGAAGAGATCAAGGCCCTGATGGACCGCGCCGCCGCCGAAACGGGCGGGATCGACGCGGTGTTCAACAATGCCGGCGCGGGCGGCGACATGGCGACCATCGACGAGATCGAGCCCGACGGCTGGGACCGCACGATGCACTTGCTGCTGCGCTCAGTCGCCTTCGGGATCCGCTATGCCGTGCCGCACATGATCGGCCGCAAGGGCGCCGCCATCGTCAACACGTCCTCGGTCGCCGCCGTCGGCCCCGGCTATTCGCCAAATGCTTATGCTGTAGCGAAAGCGGGCGTGCTCCACCTCACCAAGACCTCCGCCGCTGATCTCGCCAAGTACCAGATCCGGGTGAACGCGGTGCAGCCCGGCTTCATCAACACCAACATCTTCACCACCTCGCTCGAAGTGCCGCCCGAACTGGAAGCCCAAGCCAAGGGCGCCATCGCGATGATGAGCGAGGCCGCCCAGCCCGTCGCGCGCGGCGGCCAGCCAAACGACATTGGCGAGGCTGTGCTTTATCTCTGCAGCGATGCCGCCAGCTTCGTCAACGGCACCTCGCTGATCGTCGACGGCGGCCTCACCATCGGCCCGCGCCATTCGTGGGATCCCGAGGTGCCCGATCTGTTCGAGGCGCTGCGCCAGATGAAAGCAGCAGCGGAAACGGCAGCCTGAACATTGCGCGCTTGATCTCTCGCGAGGTTTAACCGAGAGATTAAATCAACAGACAAGAGCGGTGCCGCAAGCCCGCACCGCAGGAGAGCAACATGGATTTCGAACCCAACGAACGGCAGGTCTACTGGCGCAACCGCGTGCGCGATTTCATCGAGGCCAACGTCCGCCCGCGCCACAAGGACTACAAGGCCGAGCAAGCCACCGGCAGCCGCTGGAAGGTTCTGCAGGTGGTCGAGGAAGAGAAAGCACGCGCCAAGGCCGCCGGCATCTGGAACCTGTTCATGCCCCCGCGCAACAGCGGCCACCACCATGTGGACGAAACCTTCGAGTTCGAAGGTCCCGGTCTCACCAATTTGGAATACGCGCTTTGCGCCGAGGAAATGGGCCGCATCTCGTGGGCCAGCGAAGTGTTCAACTGCTCCGCGCCTGATACCGGCAACATGGAAGTGTTCCACCGCTACGGCACCGCCGAACAGAAGGAACGCTGGCTGCGTCCGCTGATGAACGGCGAAATCCGCTCCGCTTTCCTGATGACCGAGCCGCTCGTAGCTTCGTCAGACGCGACCAACATCGAGACCCGCATGGTGCGCGAAGGCGACGATTACGTCATCAACGGCCGCAAGTGGTGGTCGTCGGGCCTTGGCGATCCGCGCTGCAAGATCGCCATCGTCATGGGCAAGACCGACACCAGCGCCAAGCGCCACGCCCAGCAGTCGCAGGTCCTCGTTCCCATGGACGCACCGGGCGTGAACATCCTGCGCCACCTGCCCGTCTTCGGCTATGACGACGCGCCGCACGGCCACATGGAAGTGCTCCTCGAGAACGTGCGCGTGCCCGCTTCCAATGTCGTGCTCGGCGAAGGGCGCGGGTTCGAAATCGCGCAAGGGCGCCTCGGGCCGGGCCGCATCCACCACTGCATGCGCACCATCGGCGTGGCCGAAGAAGCACTGGGCAAGATGGCCCGCCGCCTCCAGTCGCGCGTCGCCTTCGGCAAGCGGATTTCCGAACAGTCCGTTTGGGAAGAGCGCATCGCCCGCGCCCGCATCGATATCGAGATGACGCGCCTGCTCTGCCTAAAGGCGGCAGACATGATGGACAAGGTTGGCAACAAGGCCGCCGCGCTCGAAATCGCGATGATCAAGGTGCAGGCCCCCAACATGGCGCTGCGCATCATCGACGATGCGATCCAGGCCCACGGCGGCGGCGGCGTCTCGGAAGATTTCGGTCTCGCCCAAGCCTACGCGCACCAGCGCACGCTGCGCCTCGCGGACGGTCCGGATGAAGTCCACGCCCGCGCCGTCGCGCGCATCGAGTTTGCGCGCCACACCGATCTGCCAAGCGATCCGGGCTTCACCTCGGGCGATATGGCCATTTCGCGCTGACCTGCTCCCCCTCCCGCCTGCGGGAGGGGGCACCACAAGGGAACTTCCCATGAAAGCCGCCGTCCTCGAAAAAGCCGGTACCCCGCTGGTCATCGACCAGCTGAGCATTTCCAAGCCCGGCCCGCACGAAGTCCTGATCCGCACGGCCGCTTGCGGCCTGTGCCATTCAGACCTGCACTTCATCGACGGCGCCTACCCGCACCCGATGCCCTGCGTCGGCGGGCATGAGGCGGCGGGCATTGTCGAGGAAGTCGGCAGCGAGGTCCGCACGGTCAAGAAGGGCGATGCGGTCGTCACCTGCCTCTCCGCGTTCTGCGGCCACTGCGAATTCTGCGTCACGGGCCGCATGTCGCTCTGCCTCGGCGGCGATACGCGCCGCCGGCCCGGCGAAGCGCCGCGCCTCACCCGCTCCAGTGATGGCGCGGTGGTCAACCAGATGCTCAACCTTTCGGCCTTTGCCGAAATGATGCTGATCCACGAACACGCCTGCGTCGCGATCAACCCCGATATGCCGCTCGACCGGGCCGCGGTTATCGGCTGCGCGGTCACCACCGGCGCAGGCACGATTTTCAACGCCTGCAAGCTCACGCCCGGTGAAACGGTCGCCGTGATCGGCTGCGGCGGGGTCGGCCTTGCCACGATCAACGCCGCCAAGATTGCGGGCGCAGGCCGCATCATCGCGGCCGATCCGATGCCGGAAAAGCGCGCGCTCGCTATCAAGCTGGGCGCGACCGACGTGGTCGATGCGCTCGATCCCGATGCCGCCAAGCAGATCCTCGAACTTACCAAGGGCGGCGTCGATCACGCCATCGAGGCTGTCGGCCGCCCCGCCTCGGGCGATCTGGCGGTCGCATCGCTGCGCCGCGGCGGCACCGCCACGATCCTCGGCATGATGCCGCTCTCCCACAAGGTCGGCCTCTCGGCGATGGATCTGCTCTCGGGCAAGAAGCTGCAGGGCGCGATCATGGGCGGCAACCACTTCCCGGTCGATCTCCCGCGCCTTGTCGATTTCTATCTGCGCGGCTTGCTTGACCTTGACAGCATCATCGCCGAACGGATTCCCCTCGAAGGAATCAACGAAGGGTTCGAGAAGATGAAACAAGGCCATTCCGCCCGTTCGGTCATCGTGTTCGACCAATGACCGACGCCATTGACGCTCAGGCCGCCTTTACCGGCACCGCTCTCCCCGAAGGCGCGGACCGGCTCGACGAGGCGAGGCTCACCCCGTGGTTTGAGGCGAATGTGGCAGGCTTCCAAGGTCCGCTCAGCGTCTCGAAGTTCAAGGGCGGCCAGTCCAACCCGACCTACAAGATCGACGCCCCCTCCGGCCCTTATGTGCTGCGCCGCAAGCCGCTCGGCAAGCTGCTCCCCAGCGCCCACGCGGTGGACCGCGAGTTCCGCGTGCAATCCGCGCTGGTCGGCACCGGCTTCCCCGTCGCCCCGCAATACGGGCTCTGCACCGATGACAGCGTCGCGGGCGCCATGTTCTACGTGATGGGCTGCGTCGATGGCCGCACCATCTGGGACGGCGCGATGCCAGGCGCGAGCGCCGACGAACGCCGCGCCACCTACGAAGCTATGGTCGATACACTCGCCCGGCTTCATAGCGTCGACGTGGAAGCCGTCGGCCTCAGCGAATTCGGCAAGCCCGGCAACTACTTCGGCCGCCAGGTCGACCGGTGGACCAAGCAGTACCGCCTCTCCGAAACCGAGCGCATGGAGCCGATGGAGCGCCTAATCGCATGGCTGCCCCAGACGCTCCCGGTGCAAGACCGCGTCAGCGTCGTCCATGGCGACTACCGCATCGACAATATGATCTTCGCCCACGGCATGCCCGAGCCCCTCGCCGTGCTCGATTGGGAACTCTCCACCCTCGGCGATCCCCTCGCCGATTTCACCTACTTCGCGATGGCCTGGTCCACCGAAAATGGCGGCCGTAGCGGCGTGTCAGACCTAGACCGCAAGGCCCTCGGCATCCCCGAACTCGATGAAATGGTCGAACGCTACTGCCAGGCCACCGGCCGCGACAGCATCCCCGATATGAACTGGTTCCTAGCCTACAACTACTTCCGCCTCGCCGGCATCATCCAGGGTATAAAGAAACGCTACCTCGACGGCACCGCGAGCAGCGCCCACGCCAAGACCATGTCCGAGCGCGTCGGCCCGCTGGCGGATATGGCATGGGAATACGCGGTGAAGGCCGGCGCCTGATCCAAAGAACGGTATCTGCTCACCCGCACACGTTGGATGAGGCGAGCGATCTGAGGTGATGGCGCGGTGCCGCGCAACTTCAGATGGCAAGATTTTGCTTGCACCGGGGCTCGCACTTTGATTCAGAAGCCGCATGGACATGGACCGTGCATCCCTCCGCGCGCTTTCGCATGACGATCTGATTTCGCTGATCCTTGCGCAGGCGAAGGCCATCGCACAGCAAGCCGACCAGATCGCTGAATTGGTCGTCTTGGCGGAAAGCCAGTCGGTTATCATATCCAGCCGGGTTGCAACGATTACCCGCCTTCAGAAACGTGTGGCAGCGCTTGAGGGCAAGCTCACCAAGCCGCCCAAGACGCCGAAGACGCCGAAGAATTCCTTGTTGCCGCCAAGCACAGGCAAAAAACCTAACCTGCCGTAGCGCGAGCGCAAGGGCGGCAAAGGTCGGCCCGGCGTGAACCGCGCGCTCGCAGCCGATCCTGATCATGTGATCGAGGCGCTGGCGCGATATCCGCCAGATGGTCGAAGTGCTTGGCAAGGCGGAGCCGTGCCTCGGTTCGCCGCTGCTGGCCTATGCCTGGTACCGCTCGGAGCCGCTGTTGGGTTTCTCCGGCCAGACCGCGATGCATCTGGTCCAGAACAACGGGCGGACGAGGTGTTGGCCTATATCGACGCGGTCGGCGCTGGCATTTACGCCTAGAACCGGACCATCGGGTTTGATGATCGCCTGTAAACACCAAAGAGGCTTGATGTAGGCAAAACCCTGTTCTGCGTCATCAAAAGCAGCATGTGGATCGCCCGCCTGCCTGTGATGGTCGGACGGAGACGCCATTGCCTGCAGCCTATCACGAAGGATGCTTTCCGCCTGCCGCGCTCGATCTCAGCGCGCTGTTCCCGCTGGTCGGTCCCGCCAACGCCGCGATTGAGCGCTATGAGGGCGTTCTCGCGCGGGGGGGGGGCCAACCCCGACATCCTCCTGGCACCGCTGACCGCCCGCGAAGCTGTGCTTTCCAGCAAGACCGAGGGGACGCAGCTGACGCTGGGCGAAGTGCTGGAATTCGAAGCGCAGGGCCAGCTGTTCGACGAGAGCACGCCCAAGAAAGTCGCCCGCGAGCGAGTGGCGACGATACTCACCCAGAAGCCGGGCAGCGCGGACAAGCTTTATGCCTTGCACGCTCCCGAGGTGGAATGCATCGCCAAGGGCAAGGCGAGGAGCCGCTACAAGTTCGGGGTGAAGACATCGATCGCGGTCACCAACACGCGCACCACCGGCGGCCAGTTCATCGTCGGCATGCAGGCACTGCCCGGCAACCCCTATGACGGCCATACCCTGTCCGGGCAGATCGAGCAGGTCGAGCGCCTGCCCGGCGTCACCGTCGAGCGGGCTTATGTCGACCGCGGCTACAAGGGTCACAAGCATGGCGGAAAAGCCAAGGTCTACATCGGCCAAACCTGCGGCATCACGTCACCCACGATCAAACGCGAACTGCGGCGAGGAAATGCCATCGAGCCGATCATCGGGCACACCAAGTCCGATGGCCTACTTGAACGAAATCACCTCGTCGGTGCCACCGGCGATGCCATCAACGCCATCCTGGTGGCCGCCGGGCATAATCTGGGGCTACTCGTCGCATGGCTGACCGCCCTTTGCGCGCCATGCTTGCCGCTTGGATACCCGAAGCGCAGCATAAAGTGGCCGCTGCATGAGCCAAACAACCTGCTGGGTGCCGCCCAGGATGCTGACGGGCCCGGTCTACCCGGCACCGAAACGAGCATCGCTGTGTTCACGGACGACCTGCTATTTAAAGCAGAATTCGAGGGTGACACACTGTCACCCTATGTCACACTAAACTCGAGCCCCGCTCCCAGATTCCCGGGATGCAAGAACGATAGCCCTTGCCCGCCGGAGGTACGCACCTCACGATGCCCCAGCACGCTTAAGATCGCCACCCCCTCTGGCGTTCCACAGCAAGCCCCCCTATGCTTTTATCTTCAGGCGTCAGACCTGCATGGGGATGAGCATGACCGAACCAGCCGGGCAACAAGTGCCCAAACCCCAATCCCTGGGCCTCGTCCTCGCGGTCCTGCTCGTCGTCTACATCTTCAATTTCATCGATCGCCAGATCGTCAACATTCTGGCCGAACCGATCCGCCGGGATCTTGGCCTCTCCGATACCCAGATCGGCCTCATGACGGGCATCGCGTTTGCCGCGTTCTACACCTTCCTGGGCATTCCGATCGCGCGCTATGCGGATCGGCCTTCCACCAACCGGGTCGGGCTGATTGCCGGGGCGCTGGTCATCTGGTCCGGGATGACGGCGCTGTGCGGGCAGGCGCAGAACTTCGTGCAATTACTGCTGGCCCGCATTGGTGTCGGCGTGGGCGAGGCAGGATGCACACCTGCCGCCCATTCGCTGATCGCCGATCTGGCGCCGCCCGAAAAGCGCGCATCGGCCATGGCATTCTATGCGCTGGGCATACCCGCGGGCACGCTGCTGGGCATGCTGATCGGCGGGACGCTTGCCGATGCTTATGGCTGGCGAATGGCGTTTGTCGTGGTGGGCCTGCCCGGCATTCTCCTCGCCGGCGTCGTCGTGTTGCTGCTGCGCGATCCGCGCAGAGTGGGAGAGGCCATGCGCGCTGCCAGTGCTGCCACGCCGCGCAGAACCCTCTCCAACCGCGAGGCGCTGTCGGAGATACTCGGTTCACGTGCCTTCGTCCTGCTGCTCGCAGCGGGAGCGTCGGCAGCATTCCTCACCTATGGCAAAGCGACCTGGACGACGATCTTCTTCCAGCGCACCCACGGCCTGACTGCGGGGGAAACCGGTTTCTGGTTCGGCATTTCGGGCGGGCTGGCCTCGATTGCCGGCACGCTCGCAGGGGGCTGGCTGGCCGACCGCTTCGGCAAGATCAACCGCCGTCATGTGATGACCGCACCCGCCATCGGCTTCGCACTGGCAGTACCATTCTCCATCACAGCCTATTTCATGACCGACTGGCGCTCGGCCCTTGCGCTGCTGATGATCCCCACAATGCTCAACTCGCTCTACTACGGCCCCTGCTTTTCAAGCGCGCAAGGGCTGGTAAAACCCGAAGCCCGCGCGATGGCGAGTGCCGTCCTGCTGTTCAGCCAGAACCTGATCGGCCTCGGCCTCGGCCCTCTCTTCTTCGGCATGCTGTCAGACTGGATCAAGCCCGTCGCAGGCGATGAGAGCGTGCGCTGGGTGCTCTATGGCGCCGCCGTGATCGGCTTCGTCCCGGCCGTCTTCTTCTGGCGCACCTCGCTGCGGCTCAATGAGGAGCTTGACCGGAAGGGGATGTGAGCGGGTCGTCCGGTTGAGATAACGCAGGGCTCATGATGATGGTGCGGAATTCTCCGACACCGGGTCGTACGCTCGGTCTTATTGACTGACCTGTGCCCATTTGCGTTGCCCGATTGAAGTGATTTGGTGTGGTTGGTCGATGAGCCAGTTTCATGCGTCGCAGCATGCATGAAGGATGGCCTCGTGGGTCTCGAAGACCCGGCCCAGCGCCGCAGCGCCGATCGGGCATTGCTGCGCCAGCGCCTCGATTACATGATCAGGATCGGCTGTGAGCGCGCGGTTCACGCCGGGCCGACCGTTGCGGCCCTTGCGCTCGCGCCAAGGCAGGTTAGGCTGAAGTTCCCCGCGGCATTTGACAGATTTTCCATATACGCCAGACAGATGCGGGCATTTCGGCTTTACGGTTCTGTCTACACCTGGATGGTGTTGATGAGATTGAGCGCCCTGGTTTGTGTGGGATTG
>CANEVG010000051.1 GCA_947442095.1 Sphingomonadaceae bacterium | reverse complement strand
GTGGCCGATGGGCAGGCCGACCTCGCGCTGGGCACCCAGACGGCTGGTTCGGTGATCCGCCCGGCGAGCTTTTGCGGCACCTTCGGCTTCAAGCCCACGTTCGGCCGCTATCCTCTAGGCGGGGTCCTCGAAACCGCGCCGAGCCTTGATACGCTGGGCCTGTTCGGGCGCGATCTGGCGGTGATTACGGCGGCAGACGCCGTGCTGTCGGGCGAGCACGCCGCGCCTGCGGCTAAGGCCAGCCTAACCGTGGGCCTCTGCCGCAGCCCGGCCTGGGATGCCGCCAGCCCGCAGATGCAGGCTACATTCCATGCCTTTGCCGAGACGCTGCGCGTTGCCGGGCACAGGCTCGTCCCGCGCGAACTCCCCGCGCCGTTTGGTGCGCTGCTCGCCGCGCAAATCCTGATCCACCGGCGCGAGGCGTCCATGGTCATGGGCCATATCCGCCGCGAACACGCCGCACAGGTCAGCCCTGCCTTCATCGCGATGATTGATGCGGGGGCTGCCGAGAGCGAAGCGGACTATCAAGCGGCGCTGGCCTTGCAGCGCCAATGCAAGACCCTCGCGCCAGAGGTGTTTGCAGGGGTGGACCTGCTGCTCGTGCCCGGCGCCGCCGGCGCAGCGCCGCTCGGCCACGCGGCCACCGGCGATCCGGTGTTCCAGCGCATCTGGACCGCACTCGGCGCGCCCTGCTTCGGCTTCCCTGCCTCCTGGCAAAACGACGGGTTGCCGCTGGGGCTTCAGGTCATCGGTGCACCAGGCACGGACCGGCACATGCTATCCAACATCACGGCCATAGCAGCGCTGGCTGCACCACGGGAGATTTGACCATGCAGCCCACCACACCGGTGCCCTTCACGCCCGAAATGGAAGCCGCCTATGCGCGCGCCAAGGCCAAGCTCGATCCCGCCCGGCTGAAGCAGCTGCTGTTCGATATCACCGATATCCATTCGCCGACCGGCGCGACGCGAAATGCCGCCGAATTCGTGGCGGGGCACATGGCCAGCATTGGTCTTGTCCCCAAGCTCGATCCGATGACGCCGATCTCGTCCAACGTGCTGGGCGAAAAGCGCGGGACAGGCGGCGGGGCCACCTTGCTGCTCTACGCGCCCATCGACACACATCTGGAAGGCGATGAAAGCGATTTTCCCTGGGCTGGTCCCGAACAGTTCGCCGATCTGCGCCCTTCGGCCAAGATGGTGGACGATTGGGTCTATGGGCTCGGCTCGTCCAATCCCAAGGCCATGGTCGCGGGCCTGCTCGAAGTGGCGACCGCGCTGATCGCGGCAGACGTGCCGATGCTGGGCACGCTCAATGTCGGGTTCGCCGATGGCGGCATGCCGGTCACCATCCCGCAGCGCGACAACGCCGGGATGAGCCACGGCGTCCACCACTTGCTCAATCGGGGCATGGCGCCCGATTTCGCGATCATCATGAAGCCGTGGAACTGGGTTTATCATGAAGAGCCGGGGATGGGCTGGTTCAAGATCCAGGTGAAGGGCACGCTCGGCTATGCCGGGGTGCCGCGCGGCCTTCCCGCCTTCCGCAGCTCGGTGGTTCCGGCGGCCACCGTGATCCTGGAGCTGGAACAGTGGCTGATCGGCTATGCCGAGAAGAACCGCTCGGGCGATATCTACCCCCACGGCTGGATTGCGGGCGTGCGCGGTGGCTGGCCCGAGCGCCCAGCGTTCCCCAGCGCGGTGACGGAGATATTCTTCGACGTGCGCATCAGCCCGCGCACCACGCCGGGTGAGGTCAAGGCCCAGTTCGAGGCGTTCATGCTGGATCTCGCTGCGCGTTTCCCCGAAATCGACTGCGACTGGGAGATGTATGGCTCCACCCCCGGCGGCACCACCGATCCGGCCAACTGGATCATCCAGTCCTGCCGCCGCGGCTGGGAAACCATCGAGCAGCGCCCCTATGTCACCCCCGATCCGCTCGGCGGCCAGACCGACGGCGCAGCACTGCGCCGCCTCGGCGTGCCCACCGCGCGCATCGGCTGGCCCTGGCCTGCAGAAGGCTCACCCGAACCCATCGCCGAAGGGCTGGGCGGCATGGGCGCGACGTATGTGCCCGATCTCATGCCCTGCCTCGAAAAAATCCTCTACGCCTGCATTGACACGCTGATGCGGCCGAGGAGCGAGCTGGGGCTTTAGGTCCCAGCGTCACGGAACCCAAGTTCACGCCAAACTCGTCATCCCGGGCTTGACCCGGGATCCCGATGTATCTTCTACAACGCCAAAAAAGAGCGGGGCCGCAGGTCAAGCCCGGGGTGACGGGGGGTGGGTGGTGAACTTCGGATTGGGGTGAACACCCCCTAAACATCACTCGCGCGGTTAAGCGTCACCGAAGTGCGCGCCGATTCTTCATAAATCCCGGTGATGATCGATAACAGCTCGGTCGCGTCTTCCACGCGCGCGTCAAAGTCGGTCAGGCTGCGGAATTTGCGCATCAGGATCTCGCTGCGCAGCTTGGAATACTCGTTGGTCAGCCGCTCGCCCAGCTTGGTGATTGAATAGGAGTGGTTCTTGGTGCCCGCCTCCTTGTTCTTGTGGATGAGGCCGGAGCTTTCCAGTTTGCGCAGGCTGTACTGGATATTGGGCAGGTCATCGCGGTTAAGCAGCCGGGCGATGGTCGTGCCGCTCTTGGGCCGGTTCTGCATGCGGATTACGTGCAGGATCACATGCTCGGCGTGCTTCAGCTCCGAAAGGCCGACAATCTCGTCCGCCGCCGCCACCCAGCGCGCAAACGCCTCGATCACGCGCATCAGCGCGAATTCCATTTCGGTGACCTTGAACTCGGTCTCGTCCTTGGCGAGGTGCCAGTTGCGGTAATACTCGGATTTCATGGCGCTGCGGGGGCTCCTGACGGGCGGCTGGCCCGCCTTATCAAGCAAGCTGGTCACGCAGACAAGGCCGCGCCGTATCCGGGCACAACCGGAGGCAGACCGAGCGCCTGTAGCATCTGCCGCACGGTGCAGCTTGAAGCGGTGACCACCGGCAGGCCGAAGCGCTGCTGCGCGGCCTCGATGGCGGTAGCGGCGGGCATCTGCACGCAGGCGGAAAGCACAAGCGCGTCCGCGCCCGCCAGATCAAGCTGGCCTGCGGCGTCGATCGCCGCAAAGGGATCACGCCGCCCCACGGAGAGGTTGTCCGAAATCTCCAGCGAATGGACCGATTGCACGGTGAAGCCCTCGGCCGCGATGTAGTCGGTGACCATGGAAGTCAGCGGCTTCATGTAGGGCGTGAGCACGGCGATGCGGCGCAAGTTCAGTTCCCCAAGCGTTTTGACAAGCGCGCCTGCGCTGGTCACCACGGGCGCCGCGCCGCCTTCCTGCGCGGCAATCCCCGCAAGGTTGCTCTCGCTGGTGCGGTGATAGCCCGGCCCCATCGCCATGATCGCGACAAGGCAGGCATAGCCAATCACATCGACCCGTGCGTCGGCCAGCTCTGCGGCGCAGCGCAGCGACTGCGCATCCATCGCCGCCAATTCTTCCTTCACCACATGCCTCATCCGCATGCGGCTGGAATGGAAGGTGAAGCGCTCCGGGAAAGCCGCCTCGCGTGCCCGCAGCATGGCGGGAATCTCGGTTTCCATCGTGGTGTTGGAACTGGGCACGATCTGCCCGATCCGAAAAGGCCGGCTCATGGAAAGAGCGAGGCAACCGGGTCCAAAAGGTCGTCCTTGGCGGTCTCGGGCGCGAAGTAGGTGGTCTTAGATTGCGCAAGGCCAAGGTCGATCAGCGTCTCGCACTGCTTGAACGCCACCAGCCCCGGATTGAGCACCGGCACTTCCACCCGCGAGGCAAGCCATGTGGCCGACTGGTGCATGGTGGTGGAGCCCAGGATCAGCACATCCGCGCCGTCCTCGTCGATCGCCTTGCGTGCCTGCTCTTCCAGCTTGGCGAAGACGATGTCTTCCTTGCCCGCCAGCAGCTCGGCGGTATCGGGCCGCACGTCGATATCGCGGATCGAGGCGAGGCGGCTCCCGAGCCCCGTTTCCACTGCCAGCTTTTCATAAAGCGAGTGCCAGCGCTTCCACATCGTCAATACCGAGAATTTCTTGCCAAGGTCTGCGGCGAGAAAGAACGAGGATCGCCCCGGCCCGACCACCGGGATCGAAAGCCGCGAGCGCAGCGCGGCAAGTCCGCTGTCGCTCATCGAATTGATGCAGACGGCCGCATAGCCCTGTTCTTCGGCGCGTGCGCCTGCTTCGAGCACCCACGTATCGGCCAGTGCCTGCTCATAGGGGGAATCGATCAAGTTCGCGCCGTTGCGGCAGCCCACGAAATCGATCTTGATATCGGGGCGGATCAGTTCGGGCGGGATTTGCCCGGCAAACCCCGGGATCGCGAAAGCCGGCACCGGCACCGGTACGATCATCAGAATGCGCTTGATGGCAGTCACGCGGTGGGAATTCCTTGCATAAGCAGCAGCCCCCGCCCGGGATCGGGCAGGGGCTGCCAAAGGGTCAGAAGGCGACGCGTGTCCGTACCGAGAAGGTACGCGGCAGACGGTAGGACACTTCGTTGCACCCGCACAGGCCGGACAGGTTATAGCCCTGCAGGCCGATCAGCTTGTTCGTCGCGTTGTCGACCCGCACGCCGACTTCGTAGCGCTTGTCGGGTGAAGTCCAGCCCAGCCCGAGATCGACATTGGCAAAGCCGCCGAACTTGTCCGCATCGAAATTGCGCAAGTTGTAGAAGAACGACGAGGAGTACGAAATGTTCGCATTGGCCGCCATCTCGCCGCCGAACATGTCCCAGCCATAGCGGATGATGCCCGAAGCCTGCGTTTCGGGCGCATAAGTCGGCTTCAAGTCCCTGCGGATCGGCCCACCCACGCGTAGCGGCACGTCCTTCACCCTCGCGTTGAACTGCGAGAACGTCAGTGCCATGTCGAGCCCGGGGATCGGGTTCGCCTGGAGCGAAAGTTCCGCACCATAAGTCCGCGCGTCGGCATTGATGACGAGGCCTGCAACACCGGTGAACAGGAACGACTGGTTGTTCTTGTAGTCGTAGTAATAGACCGCGCCGTTAAGCCGAACTTTGTTGTCGAGCAGCGAAATCTTGAAGCCGCCTTCATAGGACCACAGCGTTTCCGCCCCATACCGAATGGCGGAATCCGGCGTGGCAAGGCCGCCATTGAGCTGCGCGTTGTAGCTGCCCGCCTTCACGCCGCGGTTGATCCCGGCGTAGAGCAGCGTGCCTTCGGCCGGGCGATATTCGAACTGCACTTTGCCGGCCCACAGGGTCTCGCTGTTCTTGTCGGCATAAGGCGTGGGCACGCCGCCCGGATACGTCGGCCCGATGGTCAGCGGGAAGCCGGGCACGGTCTGCGCTGGCTGGATCACGCGCGGATCGGGCGAGACAAACAGCTGCTGGATGAAGTCGTAGTCCTTCTTCTCGCGGATCACGCGCGCGCCCACGATCATGCGGAACTTGTCGGTGAAGTCATAATCAACCTGCCCGAACGCCGAATAGCTGTCGGTCTTGAGCCGCGCGGTGGAGGCGATGTCGATCGGATTGCCCGGAACAAGGCCATTGGCCGGGGCCTTGAGGCCGTTCTTCGAGAGGTTGTCGATATGCAGGAAAAAGACGCCCGCCGCCCAGGTGAGCCGCTCGGCCTTGCCGTTAAGCCGCAGTTCCTGCGTGAAGCTGTTGGCATCGACATTGCCGTAGTTGGCCAGCTGGTTGGCGGGTCCCGCGTCCACATCGATGAACAGGAGCTTCTTGAAGTTCTTGTAGTCGGTGATCGAGGACAGCGTAATGTCGTCGCTGAGATCGATCTTGGCGCGCAGGCGACACGGCCCTGATTCTCGAAGGCAAAGTCGCTCGAAAGCGTGCGGGTCTTGGGGTCCGGCGCTCTGTAGCCAAAGAAGTCCGCACCCGGCGCACGGCCATAGATTTCGCCAGGACCGCCGAAAATGCCGTCGTTGTTGAGATCCGACCCGGCATCGCCGTTGATGACGCGCGGCCCGCCCGGCACGCCGATCGAGGCGCGCGTTTCATTGGGGCCGACATCGAGCACGTTGATCAGCTCGCCGTTCGCATCGAACTGCGCGATCGTGGCCTTCTGCGTATAAGGGCCGGTGTTGACCTTCGAACGCGAACCATTGGCTGAAAGGATGAACTGGGTGTTCGAAGTCGGCTCGGCCAGAATCGTGAAGCGTCCGGCCAGCGTGTCGTCGTCGCCAAGATCGGCTCCGGCACCGATCCCCGGTGATCCGCCCACCGCGCCAAGCGGATAGAGGTTCTTGAGATAGGGCTCCTGCTTGTTCCAGCGGCCCGCGGCGCGCACCGCGACCTTGTCGCTGATCGGCCCGCCGACGGCGCCTTCGAGCGTGAACACGCCCGGATTGGACGTGCTGTCCATGATGCCTTAGCGCGCATCGACATAGCCTTCCCACTTGGTGAGCGAGGGCAGGTGGCTGATGTAGTGGATCAGGCCGCCCGTCGCGTTGCGGCCGAAAAGGGTGCCTTGCGGGCCTTTAAGCACTTCGACCCGGTCGATATCGAACACCGCGAAAGATTGTCCCTGCGCGATCGCGATATAGCCTTCATCGAGATAGACCGCGTTGGGGGCCTCCACGATGTCGTTGAAATCGTTCTGGACCACGCCGCGAATGGTGAACTGGGTGTTCTGCCCGGCAAGGCTGCCTGAGATCGAAACGCCCGGTGAGAAGCCCGCCACATCGGAGCTGCGCTGGATACCCAGCGCACGCAGCTGGTCGCCCGAATAGGCGGTGATCGCAATGCCGACGTTCTGGACGTTTTCCTGCCGCTTCTGCGCGGTGACGACAATCTCGCCGCTCAGCACCGATTGGTCTTCGTCGGCCGATTGCGCAGCCTGCGGTGCGGCCTCTTGCGCCAAGGCGGGTAGCGACCAGGCGATGGCCAAAGTGCCGGCGCATGCACAGAGCGTCATTCTCGTGATGGTTCTCATGGTACTCCCCTTTGCTTCCCCCCTCGGCAAAGTGCCCAGGTGCCTGTGTCTTGCCGGATCCTGCGTTCCGGTGTCCTTTTCCGCGCACTTTATGAAGGCGTCGGAACTCGTGCGGCCATCCGAAGATGGCAAATTTCAATAGAAAGTCAATTTAACGTCCGGGCCTGCTCTCATATTATGAGAGCCAGCGCGCGGCGGCATGCTCGGCACCGCGCAGCGCCAGTGCGTGGTTGGTGAAGTTGGGGTTCATCGCCCCCGCCGTGGGAAACAGTCCCGGCCCCGCGATGATCAGATTGTCGATATCGTGGCTGCGCCCGAAGCTGTCGGTCACCGACGTGCGCGCCTCGCTGCCCATGATCGTGCCGCCCATCATGTGCGCGGTCGCCATCGGGCCCGCCCAGGGCTGCGCCGCACCGCCCGCCGTGATGATCTTGAGCCCGAGCTGTGCTGCGCTTTGCGAAACCTTCACCGATTCCGGAGCGAACGTGTGCACCACGCGCGGGGTCTTCACGCCGCCGGGGCCGGTCCGGTCCGAGAGCTCGACACGGTTTTCGAGCAGGGGCAAGCCTTCGCCAAAGCCGAACATCACTGCCAGATGGTGCACCGCGCGGTCCATGAACGCGGTGAGTTCCGGCCCGAACAGGTCGGCCCGCGCCATGGCCACGCCCAGCAGATCATTAGGCTTCATCGTGGGCGCAAGCTGCCACTGCAGGCTGCCGAAGGCCCCGCCGCCAAGGCTTTCCTTGCCGTAATGATCCATGTTCGTGGCCTGCGCGCCGGTCACGCCCATGTAGTTCTCGGTCTCCTCCCCATCGAAGAAGCCGTAAACCGAGGCGATCGAGTGGGTCATGAAATAGCGACCGACCAGCCCGGAAGAATTGCCCGCGCCCTGGCTCCAGTCGCCGCCCGTGCTTCCGAGCAGGATCGCCGGATTGGCGATGGTGGAGGCGGCCAGAATGACCATGTCGGCGAGCGCGGTTCGCCTGGTGCCAGTGCTGTCGATGTACTCAACCCCCGCCGCCGTCCGTGCGGTCTTGCCCGGCACCAACTGCGTGACATGCGCGCCGTTCAGGAAGCGCGCACCGGCCTTTACGGCGCGCGGATGGAAGGTGACCAGCGGATTGGCGAGCGCGCCGGTCGGGCAGCCGGCATCGCACCAGCCATCATAGAGGCAGGCCGGACGGCCTTTGTAATCTTGCGAGAGGATTGCCATCGGGCTCGGCGCGGTCTTCATGTCCAGCGCGTGAAAGCCCCTCGCCAGCAGCCGCGCCTGCGCAAACTGCTGCAGCGGGGGCAGGGGATAGGGCGCGCCCGCCGGACGCCACACTTCCGCTTCTGCATCGCCCGATAGGCCGACTTCTTCCTGAATGCGGTCGTAGAACGGACGCAGGTCGTCGTAGCTGATCGGCCAATCCAGCCCCTTGCCGAAATCCGCTTTCATCGTGAAGTCGGACGGCATCAGGCGCGGCCATGTGCCATAGTGGTGGAGCGCCGCGCCGCCGGTGCCCCACCCGGTGTTGAAACCCGCGCCGAAGGCGTGCCTGCCGGTCGATTCGATCGCCGGGCCGCCCCAGCGCAACCGGCGCGACCAGATCGACGAACTGATGAGATCGGCCGATTTCCAGGCCGGTCCGGGATCGAGCACCAGCACCGATTTGCCCGATTCGGCCAGCACAGCGGCATAGAGGTTTCCGGCAGCGCCAGCCCCCACGATCACCGCGTCAGTCCGTTCGGGGAGCTTCATGCGCTTACCAGTCCGTCGCTGGTTCAATGTGGGCCATGTAAGGCACCTGCATGCGCGCGAAGGCCGCACGCGTGCCATAGACCAGATCCGCCGCATCGCTGCGCACGGCGAGATAGAACAGCGCAGGCGGCGGGCCGGTCCACGGGGCAATCGTGCCGGGCAACATCGCCGCGATCAGAGGCCTCGCCGCTGCCGCCGAAACACCCTCGAACGGCCCGCCGAGCACAGCGCGGCTGGCGGCATCGAGCGCGGCAAGCCCGGCCTTGTAAAACGTATGATGCGGCGGCAGCACATCGAGATAGCGCACTGTCAGCAGCGATTCGCCATGCGGGCGTGCCAGATTGGCATCGACGAAATGCGCGAGCCCAGCCGCGCGGGCACCGGGAACCAGCGCTTCGCCAAAGGCTTCAAGCCGCGCGGCATCCTCGGCTGACAGCTTGCTGAGCGCCGCGCGCCGGGCACGGGCTTCTGCCGGGGAGAGCAGCATGTCGGCCCCGGCAACCTTGAAGGCGAACAGGCCGAAGGCTGCGGACTTTAGCAAAGTCCGCCGGTTTGGGGCCAGTCCGTCAAAGGCTTGCTCGATCTGCATGCACTCCGGTCTAGTAATATGTTTGAAGCCTAAACTAAATTGCCCGGCTGTCCAGAATCATTTTGAGCTTAGGCCGCGCGCGCGCTATCGACGCGGTAGAATTTCGATTGAACTTCGATGCAAGCTTTGGCGGAGAGACAGCATGAGCGAGAACCCTGAAATCGGCCAGTTCGTGCAGACAGGTAGCTACCGCACCAATATCCATGACCATGGCAGCGGGCCTGCGATGCTGGTGCTGCATGGTTCGGGGGCAGGGGTGTGCGGCTGGGCCAACTGGCGCACGTTCATTCCCGAAATGAAAGACCGCTTCCGCGTGATCGCGCCCGATCTGGTCGGCTTCGGCTACACCGAAACCCCGGCCGATTTCGAATTCCGCTTCATGGATTCCTGGGTCGATCAGATCATCGCGCTCATGGACGGGCTCGGGATCGAAAAGGCGCATATCGTGGGCAACAGCTTCGGCGGCTCGCTCGCGCTGTGGCTCGCCTCCCGGCATCCCGAGCGGTTCGACCGGCTGGTGCTGATGGGGCCGGGGGGCTGGCCCGTGCGCGTTAACGAGAACCTCGAACTGCTGTGGGATTTCAAGCCGACGGCGGAGCACATGAAGAGGGCGATGGGCGTGATGGCGTGGAACCAGGCGCTGATCACCGATGAGCTTGTGGCGATGCGGCTCAAGGCCTGTTCGCGGCCGGGCGCGCTCGATCACTTCCACAAGCTGTTTCCCGCGCCGCGCCAGCGCTGGCTCGATGCGCAGTGTCTGCCTATCAATGTGCTGCAGACCATCACCCATGAAACGCTGCTCGTCCACGGGCGCGATGATAGGGTGGTCGATCCGCAAGTTTCGTGGAACCTGCACCAGCATCTGCCCAATTCGCAGCTCCATACCATTGCCAAGTGCGGGCACTGGACGATGATCGAGCATGGGCCCCTGTTCCGCAGGCTGGTGGCGGATCACTGCTCCGGCTGAGCGGCTGGCCAGACCGCGTCGAGGTTCGCCGCAGGCTTTGGCTGGACAATATTTCAAGTTTAAAATATCCAAAGGCGAATACGCCCGGTCAAGGCGCACCAGAGGAGGCTTATGAAGGTTCTGCAACCGGAAGGCTGGCCCCGTCCCAAGGGTTATGCAAACGGAATCGCCGTACGCGGGCAGCAGGTATTTCTGGCCGGGATCGTCGGCTGGGATGCCCAAGGGTGCTTTCCCGCAGGCCTTGTCGCCCAGTTCCGGCAGACGCTGCACAACATCATCGCGATCCTGGCCGAAGGCGGCGCGCGGCCCGAACATGTGGTTCGCATGACCTGGTATATCACCAGCCGCGATGATTATCTGGCGCATGGCCGGGAGATCGGCGCGGTCTACCGCGAGATCATGGGCAAGCATTTCCCGGTGATGGCAGTGGTGCAAGTGGTCGCGCTGATGGAAGCCGAAGCGCAGATCGAGATCGAGGTGACGGCGGTAATTCCGGACTGATCAGGCCGCCCGGACCGGCACTTCTGCCAGCACTTCGGCCAGCCTTGTGCCCTTTTCATCCGCCAGCGCCGCCTCGCGCAGCCGCCGGATGCGCGCGGCTATACCCGCTCCGTGGATGCCAGCATCCAGCGCCGCTACGATCAGAGCGAAATTGCGCGCGCCCCGCTCATGCGTCTCGCCGTAACCCCGGATCAGCTTCTGGCAGCGCACGAGTTCGACCGCCGCAGCGTAGTCGCTCGCTGCAAGCTGGCGCACCCGTTCGAGCCACGCTGCGATGGCCGCATCCTCGCGCTGAAAGCGCAAGGTGGAGCGGCGCCAGCGGCGACCGTTGGCCAGCAGGCTCAGCATCAGGAAGCCGCGCAGGCTGCTGGTCTCGACCTTGCGGCCCTTGGCAAACCAGCGCCCGAGCCATGCCTGCTGTGCGGCCCAGCGGCCGAGGCCAGCAGGCAGCGAATCCGCCACTTCATTCAGGCGCGGGTGCATGAATTCGGTGACCGCGACGATCTGGTCGGGTGCTGCGTTCACTTCGGCCCGGAACCGTTCGAAGCGGCTCTTGCGGGTCTTGAGATCGGCAACGCGGAAGGTGTCGTCGAAGGTCATCCACAGCGCCAGATGGCGCGCAAGCTCGCGGATCAGCTCGTGCCGACGCGTGGTTCCGCCATGGTCCGCATCCCACGCGGCGGCTTGCTGCAGCCGGTCGAGATAGAGCGCGCCGTAGCGAAGGTCCTGAAAGTCGAGGGTCCGGCGCAGACCTTCGATGGCAAATTCGCGCGCGATGAACGGCAGTTCCGCCTCGATCCGCTCGAGCAGCGGCTTCACGGCAGCGGGCGGCACTGGCGTGGCGGCCACCTCCGCCGCAACTGGCGCAGCCGCAGCGCCGATCCCCGAGGCACGATCAAACCCTAGCGCGAAGGTCGCCAGATTGGCCGCAACCGTCTTGCCGCTTTCGCGGATCACCGCCTCGAACACGTCGCGCGGGATCGGCAGCGCGCCCGATCCGGCCAGCGCACCGAACATCACTGCGCTGATCACGCTGCCACCTTCGCGCGCGGTGGCTTCCATGTCGAAACTGATCCAGCGCTTGGCGCGGGCCTGCGCCGCCTCATGCACCGCCCCGCCATCGGCGCGCCCGTCGGCCATCGCGATCTTCTCGGCAATCGCGAAAACGCGGTGGGTGGAGCCGATAAGGGTGGTGCGCTCGGGCGTAACAAACCCGCGCATCACCGCGCGGCCCGCTTCCATCAGTTCCGATGCGACCACCACATCGACATCGCCGGGCACCGGCATCAGCGCCAGCACTGGCTCCTTGCCCCGCGCGGCGATTTCCGTCTCGGGGAACAGTTCGATATAGTAGATCGTCGCGCCGGTGCGCTGCGCGACCCCTTGCACCGAGGTGTACTGCGCGCGGAACCCCGCGAGTTCGGCGGCGCGTACCGTCCAGTCGGCCATCACCCCGCCGCCCTGGCCGCCCAGGGCCATAATCGCGATATTGATGGGACGGACCGTGCTGCTGCCCATGGTCAGAACGCGGTTAGCGCGCGGCGCCGCGCGGCGCGGGCCTGAAAGAAGCTGATCACCGCGCTGCGCAGCCGCTGCCGGAAGCGGTCCCAGCGGCCGGGATTGAACACCATGTCGGCGCGGTAGAAGCTGGGGCAGAGCACGGCGGCATGCGCCGTCTCGCCGCAGTGACCGCAGCCCACACAATCATCCAGCACTTGCACCACCGGATCATCTCGCAGCGGATCGGGATTCTCGCGCAAGGTGAGGGTGGGGCAGCCCGAAAGACGAATGCACGAATGATCGCCGCTGCAGGTATCGGCATCGACGCCGAAGCGCTCCTTCACCACGCGCTTGCCGCCCTTGATCGCCTTGGCGACAAGCGGCTTCACGCGTCGCTGCTTGTTGAGCATGCATTCCGATTCCGCGATGATGATCTTCGGCCCTTTGAAGGGGGTCGTCATCGCCTCGGTCAGCGTGGCGGTCATTGCCTCCAGATCATAGCTGCGCACGGTGCGCACCCACTGGCCGCCGATCCCCCGGATCGCGTTTTCCATCGGATGCTTGGTGGTGCGGGTGCGGTTTTCAGCGCGGCTGGAGAGAATGTCCTGCCCGCCCGTCGCTGCTGAATAGCCGTTGTCGACCAGGATCGTCACGCCGTCGTTGCGATTGAACACCGCGTGGCCGACGCCCGAGGTGAGGCCATTGTGCCAGAACCCGCCGTCACCCATCACCGAGATGGTACGCTGGCTGGAATCGGACTGGAACGCCGCCGCCCCCGCCATGCCCAGCCCATAGCCCATCGTGGTGTTGCCGAGGTTGAACGGCGGCAGAATCGAGAAGATGTGGCAGCCGATATCGCCCGAGATGTGAAACTCGCCGATTTCCTTCTCCACCAGCTTCATCGCGGTGAAGATCGGGCGCTCGGGGCAGCCGGTGCAGAAGCCGGAGGGGCGCGCGGGCACGACATCGGCCAGCGGCGCAAGGTTGGTGCCCATAGGCTCCGGTGGCAGCGCGGCCTTTGACGCCAGCTTCGGCGCATGTTCGCGCAGGAACCGCACGAGCCCGTCCTTGATCACCTGTCCGGTGTATTCCCCCGCCAGCGGCATCG
>CANEVG010000050.1 GCA_947442095.1 Sphingomonadaceae bacterium | reverse complement strand
GCCTCCGCTCAAGCCAACTGCAGTCTGGATCAACCCACCAAACCGCGAGCCAGCAATGCAAGCTTAAACTCTCGAACCGGCTGTCTCACCATCGTTGACACGTTCCGCTGTCCACTTCTCCCCGAGGCCAGAAGCACATTTATCCAGGTGGGGATGTCAGTGTAGATCGCCGTGCTGGTCAGCACCTATACCGCGAGGCGCTTTCTATGCTTGTCGATTGCGGCCACGACCTCTCCCGCAAAGGGTAGATGCGCCTTTTCCTGATCCCAAACCGCGTCAAATTCCTCGATGGTCTCCTTCGCCGTCGAGACGACGAGGTGTGAGGGCAACCGAGCCTTGTCTGCGATCGTCTCCAGTTCGCGGAAAGTGAATGACTCCCACTCCCGCGAGCGATGGAATTTGAGAGCGGAATCATCCTCGGGAATATAGGCGACCGTAGACAGGAGGTCGTAAGCCGGGGCGAGGATCGGTCTTTGCTGGTCGGGGTAAATCAGCGACCAGTTCTTCAGGTGCATGTCACCATTGCCGATCAGCACGGAATAAGTGAGGCGGCGCACGAACTCGACGGCGCTTGCCTCGTCGGCCTCGATCGCGAGCACCGATAGGATCTGGCGGTAGCTGGCATTCTCGTACTTGTCTTCGGCATACACGCCATAGACCTGCGCAAAGTCTTCGACGTGGATGGCACCTGCCTCGCTCCGATCAAAGCGGCGTATGGCGTATGCCGACGCCCCGTACCGGGCGATCCCGTCGGGCAATCCTTCGATCGTATCCAGCGGCACAAGGTCGATTTCTGGGACATCGATGCCGAGCCTGGAGGCCAGGCTCATGGCGGCGTACTCGTTTTCCGGAACGTCGGGGTGACGGGCCGATGGGAGCTTTACGATCCAGTCGCCGCCTGCGCCGCTGACCGGAATCGTGAGACCGCCATTCTTGCCTCGGTTCTTCAACGCCGAAAATTTGAGCTGAACGCCTGCAAGGGAGAAGCGCAAGGCGTGCCGGGCTTGCCCTGCAGCACCTTCATTTTCGGGATCCTCGGGCGGAGCGTCGTGTGCATCAACAGGAACGGCCTTGATGGCTCCGGGCAAGTCGCCGCCGAGTTGGGCGAGCAGCGGGTATTCGCGAACGGCTCTGACACCGGCTCGCCGTGCCAGATAGTCTCGTAGCGTACCTTCGGGCAAAAGGTTGGAGAAGAAAGGCTCGATCTTGGTCTGGTAAGCTCGCGGCGCGTTGACGATTCCGCCATACGGGTCGCGGTAGGCAAGCGAGAGCGTCGCACGCTTCTCATCTGCGAGATATGCGTCATCAAACGTGAAGATATTGCGATCCCCATCGAGACGCGCGAGGGTCCCGATGCGGCGGTCATGCAAGAGTATATCGAGGGCGGCTGCTTCTATCATTCGTCGTTGTCCTCAAGCCGATAGGAAGGAAGCTGACGTCCGGTCTCGACGAGCGGGGTGTGCATCTGAATGTTCCGGAAGTGCCTGAGCGACGAAGTCGCTTCCGAAAGCTGCTTGGCCAGCTTGGCTGCATTTCCCTGCGCGTCGATCAGGGATTTCAGTCGCTTTGCAGGCCGCAAGGCTTCGTCCAGAGCCTTCAGTTGAGGGGCATCGAATTGCAGTTTGGGAATGTTCCGGATCGCGTTGTGGAAGGCCTCTGTCTGTGAAATTTCCGGGAAGCTGATCTTGATGCGCTCGGCCAATTGCGCTTGGTCGTTGAGCAGGTTGAGGGCGCGACTGGTTTCGACGGTCGTACCGTGGGCGCGAACAGCTCCCTCTACAGCTGCCAGAGCTTTGCGAGGGACAAGCTTGAGCTCAAGGTCCAGCGCGCGCGCGATTTCGACGAGACTGGAAAGCTGGAGATCGACGGCACCCTTCTCTATCTTCGAGATATGGCTTTGAGGCAGGCCGACGCGCAGCCCCAGTTCCTTCTGGGTCAGCGCTTTTGCCTGCCGCGCCGCACGAATGGCGCTGGCTATTTCGTCAATTCCTGCACTCATGTATCTGCTCTGGCATATTTTGTGTTGATAATATATGCGTGTGCATATCCGATTGTGGGCGGCCTTTCAAGAAAATATGCTATCGCATATCTTTAGAAAATTAGATATGCAACGGCATATATAAAATGGCGTGCTTAGACCACTTCTGCTCTTTGATCTGAGCAGGCGCCATTGATCCGGACACGACTGGATTTGGCACATGCCTGCTCGGCCAGCATCGCACACCTTGCTTATCCGTATCCGCAAATGCCGCATGCCTCTCCTCCAAAGCGCGGATTGCCGTGGTGCCAATCTGGAGCGAGCCAATTCTCGGCTACCGCCTGTCCATCAAAAGCTTGCATCGATCCTCAAGCGTGGCCAACCTAAACTTCTCAGGGCGTTGTCGATTCAAAAATGGGGTGATTTGAATGCTATCGGGCAGCGGCGAAAAATTGTCGAACCCTGAGCTCGCCGTATCAGATCTCGATTCGTTTCCGGACATGGCTTTGGCCAGGAGATGAATGTTCGCGAGAAGGTCGATGAAAAAGCAGCCGGCGCCTTCGGTGGCTGGTCCGACCTGAACCTGATGCGCAATACGTACACGCACGCCGAGGACACCGAGACCAAGATCAATGAGGCTCTCAGGCGAGGCCTGGTGAAGGCTGAGATCAAGACGAAGCTAAAGCTCAGAAAGGAGCCCTGACGTTGTACGAATTTTGTACGAGCGAGGGTCGAATTGACCCATTTTTTGCCGCCAAACGCCGTGAGTGCCCGAGGAATGGAAGTGGGTCCATCCATAAAATCCGTATATTTCAAGGGTATTTATGGTGGGCGCGGCAGGGATTGAACCTGCGACCCCACCCGTGTGAAGGGTGTGCTCTACCACTGAGCTACGCGCCCGTTTGGCCCGCGCCCTCAAGGCAAAAGACGGTCCAGACAGGCGCGCGCCTCTGCCATGGCGGCGCTTGATTGACAAGTGGGGGGATCAAGATATTTGCCCACTCCATGACCGAAGAACCAACCTTGCCCGATTCCGCCGATCTAACTCCTGCCGCCGCCGCTGCAGGCCCGGACGTGCCGCCCGATCACCTTGCGATCAATCCGCGCAGCCCGTTCTTTGATGCAGACAAACTGCGCCGCGGTATCGGCATTCGCTTCAAGGGCACCGTGCGCCGCAATGTCGAGGAGTATTGCATCTCCGAAGGCTGGGTGCGCGTGCAGGCGGGCAAGACCATGGACCGCAAGGGCAATCCGCTCACGCTCAAGCTCTCCGGCCCGGTTGAGGCGTGGTACGAGGACTTAGGCGAGGACGCGCCGGTCGCGATGCTTTAGGGTTTTAATCCTCCGTGAGCCCTGCTGGCTGCCACCTCCCCATTTGGGCTTCGCCAAAATGGGGAGGATCAAGCGGGGAGGAGCCGTCCGCGTTCCCGCTCGACCAGCGCGTTCAGCCACACTTTGAACGCCTGCACGCGTGCAAGGCTGTGCGTGTCTTTGTGCATCACCAGCCAGAACGAGCGTGTTATGCGCCGCTCGGGCAGCACGGGCACCAGCCGTGCGTCGGCATCGCCGATAAAGCAGGGCAGCACGCCGATCCCGGCACCGGCTGCGATCAGGCGGTGCTGCGCGTTGATCGAGGAGGAGCGGACTGTCGCGGCGAGGCCGGGCTCGATTTCGGCCAGATAGCGCAGTTCGGGCGCATAGAGCAGATCGGGGACATAGCCGACCAGCGAATGCCCGCGCGCCAGATCACCTGCGCGGCGCAGCGGCGCGTGGTCTGCGAGATATTCAGGCGAGGCGTAGAGCCGCAGCGCGTAGTCGGACAGCTTGCCGGCGATCACCGGCCCGGCGCGCGGGCGGGAGAGCGTGACGGCCAGGTCCGCCTCGCGCTTCGAAGGGCTGAGGAAGCCCGATGAGGCAACGAGATCGATCACCAGCCGCGGATGTGCGGTCGCGAAAGCATGGAGCGCAGGGGCGACAATCCAGCTGGCAAACCCTTCGGAGAGGCTCACGCGCAAGAGGCCCGCCAAGGAACCATTGGCCCCGCCGCCGCCGTGTTCGGCGATGCGGCTGGCGGCCCGCTCCATTGCCTCCACTTCGGCCAGCATCGCCTCGCCCGCTTCGGTGAGCACTTGGCCCTCACGCGTGTGTTCGAACAAGGTGGCACCGATCCGCGTTTCAAGGCGGCGCAGCCGGCGGCCCATGGTCGTGGCGTCCACCCCCATCGCGGCTGCCGCGCGCGCCAGTTGCCCGGCCCGCGCGATGGCGAGGAAGGCTTGATAGTCGTTCCAGTCTGGCACCTGCATCATTGCAGCCATCTATCGCATTTTCGCCACTTGCTTGCAATGGAACCGGGGTGCAGGAGGCCACCAGCAGAATTACGAAAAAGGGTATGCACATGCGCCAGATCGATCATTTCATTGTCGGCGGTTCCGGCGGGGCTCCGGCGCGCAAAGGTCAGGTGTTCGATCCTAACACCGGCGCGGTGCAGGCCGAAGTGGCGCTGGGCGATGCCGCCACGCTGGAACGCGCCGTGCAGGCCGCGCTCGCCGCGCAGCCCGCCTGGGCCGCGGTCAATCCGCAGCGGCGCGCGCGCGTGATGTTCGAATTCAAGCGGCTAGTCGAGGCGAACATCGACGAGCTCGCGCGGCTGCTCTCGTCCGAACACGGCAAGGTCATTGCCGATTCCAAGGGCGATATCCAGCGCGGGCTGGAAGTGATCGAGTTTTGCTGCGGCATCCCGCACGTGCTGAAGGGCGAATACACGCAAGGCGCAGGCCCGGGCATCGACATCTATTCGATGCGCCAGCCGATTGGCATCGGCGCGGGCATCACCCCGTTCAACTTCCCCGGCATGATACCGCTGTGGATGGCAGGGGTCGCCATCGCCACGGGCAATGCCTTCATCATCAAGCCTTCGGAGCGAGATCCTTCGGTGCCGGTGCGCTTTGCCGAATTGTTCCTTGAGGCTGGTCTGCCCGAGGGCATTTGCCAGGTCGTCCACGGCGACAAGGAAATGGTCGACGCGATCCTCGATCACCCCGCCATCGGTGCGATCAGCTTCGTCGGCTCCTCCGATATCGCGCACTACGTGTACAATCGCGGCGTAGCCGCCGGAAAGCGCGTGCAGGCGATGGGCGGGGCCAAGAACCACGGCATCGTGATGCCCGATGCCGATCTCGATCAGGTGGTGAACGATCTGGCCGGTGCCGCGTTCGGTTCGGCGGGCGAGCGCTGCATGGCGCTGCCAGTGGTTGTGCCGGTGGGCGATGAGACCGCCGAGCGGCTCAAGGCCAAGCTCATCCCCGCGATCGAGGCGCTGCGGGTCGGCGTGTCGACCGATTCGGATTGCCACTATGGCCCGGTGGTCACCGCCGCGCACAAGGCGAGCATCGAGCGCTGGATCACGCGCTGCGAGGAAGAGGGCGGCGAACTGGTTATCGACGGGCGCGGTTTCACGCTGCAGGGCCACGAGAACGGCTTCTTTGTTGGCCCCACGCTGATCGACCACGTGACGGCCGATATGGACAGCTACAAGAACGAGATCTTCGGCCCCGTGCTGCAGATCGTGCGCGCCAAGGATTTCGAGGAGGCGCTCGCGCTGCCTTCGAAGCACCAGTATGGCAACGGCGTCGCGCTGTTTACCCGCAGCGGCAACGCGGCGCGTGAATTTGCAGCCCGGGTCAATGTCGGCATGGTCGGCATCAACGTGCCGATCCCGGTGCCTGTGGCCTATCACACCTTCGGCGGGTGGAAGCGCTCTGCCTTTGGCGATACCAACCAGCACGGCATGGAAGGCGTGAAGTTCTGGACCAAGGTCAAGACCGTGACCCAGCGCTGGCCGGACGGGCTTCCCGATAGCGGGAATGCGTTTGTCATTCCGACGATGGGGTGACGACGATGACCGACCAGTTCCAGCTCACCGAAGACCAGATCGCCATTCAGGATATGGCGCGGCGCTTTACCGCCGATGCGATCACGCCGTTTGCCGCGCAGTGGGACGAGGATCACAGCTTCCCGCTGGAGACGATCAAGGCGGCGGCGGAGCTGGGCTTTGCCTCGATCTACGTCAGCGAGGAAAGCGGCGGTATCGGGCTCGGGCGGCTGGAATCGGCGCTGATCATGGAAGCCATGGCTTATGGTTGCCCTACGACGAGCGCGTTCATTTCAATCCACAACATGGCCGCGTGGATGATCGACCGTTTCGGGGGCGATGACGTCAAGGCGCGCTATCTGCCTTCGCTTGTCACCATGGACAAGATCGCCAGCTACTGCCTGACCGAGCCCGGCTCGGGTTCGGACGCGGCAGCGCTGCGCACGACGGCGCGGCTTGAGGGCGACCATTATGTCGTCAACGGCACCAAGCAGTTCATCTCGGGCGGCGGGGTGAGCGACATCTACGTGACGATGGTGCGCACCGGCGATGCCAGCCCCAAGGGCATCTCCTGCCTCGTGATCGACAAGGGCACCCCCGGCCTCAGCTTCGGCGCGCCAGAACGCAAGCTCGGCTGGAACGCCTCGCCCACCGCACAAGTGGTCTTCGAGAACGTGAAAGTGCCCGTGGCGAACCGCGTCGGAGCGGAGGGCGACGGGTTCCGCTTCGCGATGGCCGGGCTCGATGGCGGGCGGCTCAATATCGGGGCCTGTTCGCTGGGCGGAGCGCAGCGCTGCCTCGATGAGGCGATCAAGTATTCCAAGGAGCGCAGCCAGTTCGGCCAGCCCATCGCCGATTTTCAGAACACGCAGTTCGCGCTGGCCGACATGGCGACCGACCTCGAAGCGGCGCGCGCGCTGCTCTATCTGGCGGCCGCGAAAGTCACCGCCAATGCGCCGGACAAGACGCGCTTTTCCGCCATGGCCAAGCGCTTTGCCACCGATACCGGCTCTTCGGTGGTCGACCGCGCGCTGCAGGTGTTCGGCGGTTACGGCTACTTGAAGGACTATCCGATCGAACGCTTCTGGCGTGACCTTCGCGTGCACCGCATTCTGGAGGGCACCAACGAAGTGATGAAGCTGATCATCGGCCGCGATCTGCTGCGGCAATGAGTGGCGTTGGGATCGCGAACCGGCTCGCCATGGTCACCATCGTGGTGCCGGATTACGACGAGGGACTGGCGTTCTTCGTCGGCAAGCTGGGGTTTGCGCTCGTCGAGGATACGCCGCTCGATGCGCAGAAGCGCTGGGTGGTCGTATCGCCGGGAGGTGGCGCGCATCTTCTGCTTGCCCGCGCCGCAAATGACGATCAGGTCGCCGCAATCGGCCGCCAGGCGGGCGGGCGCGTCGGTTTCTTCCTGCAGACAGACGACATCGTGCAAAGCCTGGACCTGCTGAAGCAGAGTGGGGTGGCAATTGAGCGCCCGATGCGTCACGAATCCTACGGATCGGTGCTGGTATTCCGCGACCCCTTCGGCAATTTGTGGGATCTCATCGAACCCGCTGCCCAATCCAAAATAGAGAAAGTTGCATGACCGACGATCTTCTTATTCGCATCGAGGGCGCATGTGGGGTGCTCTCGCTCAATCGCCCCAAGGCGATCCATGCGCTGAACCACGGCATGGTCTTGGCGATGACCGAAGCGCTGCTGGCCTGGCGCGATGATCCGGCTGTCGAAGCCGTGGTGATCGACCACTCCGAAGGCCGCGGCTTCTGCGCAGGCGGCGATATCGCGTTCCTGCGCAATTCGGCGCTGACCGACGAGGGCGCTGGCGGGCGCAAGTTCTTCTTCGACGAATACCGCCTCAACCACCTGATCATGACGTATGACAAGCCCATTGTGGCGTTCATGGACGGGATCACGATGGGCGGCGGCGTGGGCCTTGCCGATCCGGCGCGCTACCGCGTCGCGACCGAGAACACCCGCCTCGCGATGCCCGAGACCGGCATCGGCCTGTTCCCGGATGTTGGCGGCGGCTGGTTCCTCTCGCGCATGAAGGGCAGGCTGGGTCAGTACCTCGCGCTCACCGGCGCGCGGATGGACGGTGCGGATTGCCTCTGGGCAGGCTCTGCCACGCACTATCTGCCTGCCGACGCTGTGGCCGAGGCCAAGGCGCGTATCGGTGCCGAGCCGGGCCAGATTGCCGAGATCCTGCACAGCCTCGCCGCCGTTCCGCCCGCGCCGAAAATCGCAGGCCATGCAGAATCTATTGCGCGCCTGTTCGCATCGGACCGCTATGAGGATATTCTCGCAGCGCTTGAGGCCGACGGCAGCGAGTTTGCCGCAGCGACGCTGACGGCGCTCCACACCAAGAGCCCGCAGACCTGCAAGGTCGCGCTGCGCCAGCTTGCCACCAGCCTGACGCTGCCTGACTTTGCGGCCAACATGGTCATGGAATACCGCATCGGTGCGCGCGTGCTGGTGCGGCCCGATTTCGCCGAGGGTGTGCGTGCGGTGATCGTGGACAAGGACAACGCGCCGAAATGGAACCCGGAAACGCCCGAAGGCGTGACCGGCGATATGCTCGACGCGATCTTCGCGCCCCTGCCTGCCAACGAGGAATGGACCCCCCTATGACATTTGAGACGATCCTGGCCGAACAGCGCGATGCCGTTACGCTGATCACGCTCAACCGCCCCAAGTCGCTGAATGCGCTCAATTCGCAGGTGCTTGAGGAGCTGATCACGGCGTTCGCGGTCTATGAGGCGGACCCATCGCAGCGCTGCGCCGTGCTGACCGGTTCGGGCGAGAAGGCCTTTGCCGCAGGCGCGGACATTAAGGAAATGGCCGACAAGGCCGCGACCGATTTTTACACCGGCGATTTCTTCTCGCGCTGGACCAGCCATCTTGTGAAGACCACGCGCAAGCCCTGGATCGCGGCCGTGAACGGCTTCGCGCTCGGCGGCGGGTGCGAGCTTGCCATGATGGCGGACTTCATCATCGCGTCTGAGAACGCCAAGTTCGGTCAGCCCGAGATAAAGCTCGGCGTCGCCCCTGGCATGGGCGGTTCACAGCGCCTGACGCGCGCTGTGGGCAAGGCCAAGGCGATGGACATGTGCCTCACCAGCCGGATGATGGACGCCGTGGAAGCCGAGCGGTCTGGCCTTGTCAGCCGCGTCGTGCCGCTGGCCTCGCTGGTCGAGGAAGCACTCGCCGCTGCCGCCGTGATCGCCGGAATGCCGCCGGTCGCCGCCATTGCGAACAAGGAAATGGTCAATGCCGCATTCGAAACCACCCTCGATCAGGGCGTGCTGTTCGAGCGCCGCCTGTTTCAGGTGCTGACGGCGACCGAGGACAAGGCCGAGGGTATGGCCGCGTTTATCGAGAAGCGCCCTGGCGTGTGGAAGGGAAAGTAAACCCATGAAAATCGCATTCATTGGCCTCGGCAACATGGGCGGCGGCATGGCCGCGAATCTTGTGAAGGCAGGGCATGACGTCCATGCGTTCGATCTTGCTGAAGCGGCGCTGGCGCGTGCGAAGGAAAGCGGCTGCACGACCTACACTTCGGTCAAGGACGCGGTGCAGGGCGCTGACGCGGTTGTATCGATGTTGCCGAACGGTGCCATCGTCAAATCGGTCTACACCGCCGACGTGATCGGCCACGCGCCCAGTTCGGCGCTGCTGCTCGATTGCTCGACCATTGATGTTGCCACCGCGCGCGAAGTCGCCGGCCATGCGGCGGGTGCTGGCTATGCCATGGTTGATGCGCCGGTTTCGGGCGGGATCGCGGCAGCCAATGGCGGCACGCTGACGTTCATGGTTGGCGGCAGCGCTGATGCCTTTGCGCGCGGCGAGGCGATCCTGGCGGCGATGGGCAAGGCTGTGATCCATGCTGGCGAGAGCGGCGCGGGGCAGGCGGCGAAAATCTGCAACAACATGCTGCTCGGCGCCTCAATGGTTGCGACCTGCGAGACCTTCGCCATGGCGGAGAAGCTGGGGCTCGATCTCCAGACCTTCTTCGACATTTCTTCTAAGGCCTCGGGCCAGTGCTGGTCGATGACGAGCTATTGCCCGGTGCCTGGCGTCGGCCCGCAGTCTCCGGCAGACAACGGCTATCAGGGCGGCTTTGCCACCGCGCTGATGCTCAAGGACCTCAAGCTGGCAATGGAAGCCGCCAAGGGGGCTGGAGCCAATGTGCCGATGGGCGCGCGCGCGGAAGAGCTTTACGCGGCGTTTGCGGACGCCGGGCATGGCGGGCTTGATTTCTCGGCGATCATCAAGACGTTGTGATTGCTGTTTCGGCCTGGCCGAAACAGGGCGGCACCGGCCCACTCCCCCGCTAGGGCAGCAGACTAACGCATCCGGCTGGCGATGATCCGGCCGATGGGGTCGTACCTGAGGCCTTGTGCCGGGACGCTCGCGGCCTCGCGCGTGGCCAGTTGGTGGCGGACGGGTGCTGCTGCCCGCTTGGTCTCCGGAACGATGCCCTTGAGGAAATCTGGCCCGATGCGCGAGGTATAGGCCGGTTTCGTCACCGGACGTTCTACCGAAGCCAGCACGGTCAAGCGCTTGTTACCTTTGGGCTTCTGGTTGTAGATAAACCCGTTCACCGGCCAGTGCGTCGTGCCCAGGGCGCCAAGCGGCGCATACCATACGCGAACTTCGCTCCAGTCGCCCTCTGGCGAAACATCGATCGCGCGGACATTGTCTTCGGTCTGCCCGCGCCGCCCGTTGATGGGCGACCAGTTGGCATGGCGCAGCAGCACTGTGCGGTCATCGATCACTTTGCTGACGGCGGCGACATGGCCGAGTTGCATCGCGCCAAAGGGCGGGAAACTCATCACCGCGCCAACCCGCGGGCGCGGGCCGCGCGCAAAGCGCCCAGCGGCCTGATCCCACCAGGTATGCGCATCGCCGCGGATCTGGATTCCCGAGACCTGCCGCGCATAGGGCACGCACTGGATAGAGGGCAGGCCGAAGTCGCCTTGTGCATAGTCGCCCTGATCATCGATCGAGGCTGCCAGGTTTGGTGCCACCGGGCGCGCCTTGCTCAGGCCCGGAAACGCGACCAGAACGGTCAGCATTACAAGTTGGAGAGGGCCAAAGCGCATTCCAGCCTTGTGGCGCGGTTGGGTTAAGGGCGATCTCGTTTCCCTGGTTAACGCTGGCTTAGCCGCTGCGCCGCGCAACAGACGCGCTTGCGTTCCGGCGTCGTAGGGGCCACGGATGCGCGATGCTTCCTCAGGTCATCATTATCGGGCGTCCCAACGTCGGCAAATCGACGCTGTTCAACCGGCTGGTCGGCAAGAAGCTCGCGCTCGTCGACGACCAGCCCGGTGTCACCCGCGATCGCCGCTTCGGCGATGCCTCGCTGCTGGGCCTCGCCTTCACGATTGTGGACACAGCGGGCTGGGAAGATCTGGATCCCACCACGCTGCCTGGCCGCATGCGCCAGCAGACCGAAGCTTCGCTGGAAGGCGCGGACGTGGCGCTGTTCGTGATCGATTCGCGCGCGGGTGTCACCCCGCTCGACGAGGAAATCGCCCGCTATCTGCGCTCGAACAAGGTGCCGATCGTGCTCGTGGCCAACAAGGCCGAAGGCCGCGCGGGCGATCCTGGGTTCTATGACGCGTTCTCGCTCGGCTTTGGCCAACCGGTCGCGCTCTCTGCCGAACACGGCGAGGGTATGGGCGATCTGTTCGAAGCGCTGCTGCCGCATATCGAGAAGGAAGAGGACGAAGGCTCGCGGGCCGAGGCAGAAGTGGTCGACGAGGAGGACTTCGATCCCCAGTCGATCCTCAAGCTTGCCATTGTCGGTCGGCCGAATGCGGGCAAGTCCACCCTCATCAACCGGATGCTCGGCGAAGACCGGCTGCTGACCGGGCCGGAAGCGGGGATCACGCGCGATTCCATTGCGGTTGATTGGGAATGGACCGATCCGCAAAGCGGCGACACACGCCCCATTCGCCTGATCGACACCGCCGGGATGCGCAAGAAGGCGCAAGTGGTCGACAAGCTCGAGATCATGTCGGTTGCCGATGCGCGCCGCGCTATCGATTTTGCCGAAGTCGTGGTGCTGCTGCTCGATGCCACGCGCGGGCTGGAACATCAGGACCTTAAGATCGCCTCGCTGGTGCTTGAGGAAGGCCGCGCGCTGATGATCGCGGTCAACAAGTGGGACATTGCCGAGGATCCGAGCGGCCTGTTCAACGGCATCCGCGCGGCGCTGGAAGATGGCTTGGCGCAGGTACGCGGCGTGCCGCTGCTCGCAGTTTCGGCGCGGACGGGCAAGGGGCTCGATCAGATGCTGGCCGCTGCCTTTGATATTCGCGCGGCATGGTCGCGCCGCGTGGCGACGTCTGCGCTCAACCGCTGGTTCGATGATGCGCTCGCCGCCAATCCGCCGCCCGCGCCCGGCGGCCGCCGGATCAAGCTGCGCTACATCACGCAGGCGCGCATCCGCCCGCCGAGTTTCGTGATGTTCGGCACGCGGCTCGATCAGTTGCCCGAAAGCTATCGCCGCTATCTGGTGAACGGCATCCGCCGCGAACTGGGCTTTGAAGCCGTGCCGATCCGGCTGACGCTGCGCAGCCCCAAGAACCCCTTCGCGAAGACCTGATGCCCAGCGACGCGCTCCAGATCGACCCCGCCATGCTGCCGCGCAGCCTGAGCGGCGCGCTGATGCGCGGCATCAAGGGCAAGTGTCCGCGCTGCGGCGGCACGCACTTGTTCCGCAAGCTGCTCAAGCCCATCGATCGCTGCCGGATGTGCGGGCAGAACTGGTCGATCCATTCGGCAGACGATTTCCCGCCCTATATCGCGATCCTTTTGACCGGCCACCTCATGGCGCCGGTGATCATCACGCTCGGGCAGAGCGAGGCCCTGCCGCAATGGGCGATGATGACGATCGTGCTGGCAATGGCCCTCGCGCTTCTCGCCGCAATCCTCCAGCCTGCGAAGGGCGGCGTGATCGCGCTGCAATGGTGGTTGGGGCTGCAGGGCTTTGCTGGGCATTCGGGGAAGGTTGAGGCGGGGGTTTCCTGAGGCCTCCGGTATCAACGGTCTCTCCTCCCTCGTCACCCACGGTCAAGTCCGGGGTGGCGGCAGGTTTTGAGGTTCAAATCTATTGACGGCTTTGGCGTGAACTTGGTGGAAAGCTGACTTGTAGCTTGATGCATTACGCCCTAAATTTTCTAGCTAAAGTGCATGGTCAGCGTTGGCTTTTCCGTATCGGAAACGCCGAAGTCATCGCGGGCAACGCCTTCAGTTGGTTGGGCTAGGGGCAAGAGCGCTGGTTAATCAACGGCGTGCTGGTTCGCGGAACAAGAGGTTGGTTCGCTTTGGAGCGCTCCTTTAGCGAACCATGGTTCACGTCTTTTGGGGAAGGTACCTTTGCAGCTAACCTGAAGTTACGTGCTGCGAGTGTGGAGTGTTTTGTGACCGTCAATGGCGAACGGCAGAACCACGACGCACTTTTCGAGGCCTCTTGGTCGGGGCGAGGGGCTAGGCCTAGCGCGGAGGATTGGGTCGAGGTTACGAGCTTCTCGATTTTCAGATTCCTGAGATCACGCCGCGGCCTCGAAATCAAAAGTCCGACTGTGTAAACACAGTTCCATCAAGGGCTCGCTGAAG
>CANEVG010000049.1 GCA_947442095.1 Sphingomonadaceae bacterium | reverse complement strand
GGCCTGGAGCAGGCTCGGCAGCGTCCCGCTCATCCCGCGCGCCTCATCCATGAAAAAGTGCTTGAGCGCGGGCAGGCGCTGCACGCCCGCCATACCCAGCCGCCGGATCGCCGAAGGCAGCCGCCCGCGCAGGCCGAACAGCCGCGTTAGAGTGTCAGTCGCCGCCGAAACCATGAAGGTATCCGCCGCGCGCCAGCGTTCATACCGCGCGAGGACTTGGGCATCGCCGGGATCAAGCCCCAGCCGCATGCCCTCGGTCAGCACCTCGACCAGCGCCGCCACATCGCGCAGGCCCAGATTGAGGCCTTGGCCCGCAATCGGATGCATGCCGTGCGCGGCATCGCCCACGAGCGCGAGACGCGGCGCGACCATCCGCGCAGTGTGGTGAAAATTCAGCGGCCAGGAAGAGCGCGCGCCCATCAGCCGGATCTTGCCGAAGATGTCGCCCATCCGTTCCTGCACTGCGCCCAGAAACGCGCCATCGGGCAGCGCCAGCACGCCCGCCGCGTCCTTCTCGCCCACGGTCCACACCAGTGCCGAGCGATGGTTGCCTTCCGCGTCATCGAGCAGCGGCAGCAGCGCAAACGGCCCGGCGGGGTAGAAAATCTCCCACGCGACGTTGCCGTGCGATTTCTCGTGCGCCAGCCCGGCAATGATCGCGCGGTGGCCATACTGCCAGCGCGCAGGGGTGAAGCCGGCCTCATCGCGCGTCGGCGAAGCGCGCCCTTCCGCGCCTACCAGCAGCCGCCCGGTCAGGGTGCGGCCATCGGCTAGTCCGACCGTCACCCCGTGATCGCCGCGCTCACGTGTCGAGACCCTGGCTTTGGGCAGGAACGTGATCGCGCTTTCCTTGGCGGCAGCGGCATACATGGCGATGCGCAGATCGCGGTTGGCGAACATCCTCCCCAGTGTGCCGTCGTCCGGTCCCGGCTGGAAATCGATCCGGCCGGGCTTCATCCCGTCGGTCACAGCGATCTTGGCAATGGGGCAGCCCAATGGCTCCAGCGCTTCGGTCAGACCGAGGTGGGTGTAGAGGTTCCAGCTCGCGGTCGAGATTGCCGATGCGCGCCCGTCAAACCCGTCCGCCGTCTGCGCCGCAGGGTCCAAGCTATCAACCACCGCGCTGGTGATCCCCGCGCGGGCAAGGCCGATCGCCAGCGTCATCCCCACCAGCCCGCCGCCCAGAATGACGACTTCAGCGCTTACGTCTTCAATCACTTGGCGGCTCCACAGGTATTGCCCACACCGGCATCCAGATCGAGGCAGCGCCCATCGAACGCGCCTGCCCCCACCGGCAGGCCGAGCAATGCGACAAGCGTCGGCGCGATATCGATGGTCTGCACCGGGCTCGGCTGTTCAAACCCGGTCATGCCCTTCCGCCAGAACAGCATCGGCACGCGGCGGTCATAATCCCACACCGAACCGTGCGTGGCGACATAGCCCGGCCCGGCTTCCGGGATCGGCACCACGCCGCGCTTCAGCACGACGACCATGTCGCCTGAACGCGGCTGATAGAACGAGGCCTTGGCCCGGTCCATAAGGCCCCATGTCTCAGGCGAACCCGATGGCATCTGCGCGGCGGCCAGTTCGCCTGCGGCAAACACGGCGGCAACTTGAGGATGGGCCATGAGCTCGGCCTTGGCAATGGCGATCACGCGCGCCTTGTCGGCATCGGACAGATCACGCCGCACCCAGAAATCACCGGAGGGGCCGTCTGCCTGAAAAAGGTCCCTGGCCTCCAGCCCGGTCTTGGCCGCAACCACAGCGCTTAACGCGTCGGGCATCAGCGCCTTGTCCGCGCGCGCGGCGGCGGGCAGCGCCTGTTCGTCAAGCCGCTCGGGCATGTCAAACCCGCCGTGATCCGCCGTCAGCACCACGGCATAGTCGATTCCGCGCTGGTCCAGCGCCATGAAGAAATCTCCCAGCGCCAGATCGAGTTGCTGCATCTGGATGCACATTTCCGCGCCCTCGGTGCCGAAACCGTGGCCGACATAGTCGGTTGCCGAAAGGCTGACGGAGAGCACATCGGGCACCGCGCCCTTGCCCAGCTCCAGTTCGTCGACCATTTCCGTCGCAAGATCGACCGTGGCCCGGTCGAGATGCGGGGACGCCCGAAAACTGCTCTTGTCGCCTGCCTTCAGTGCAAACCGGCCTGCACCAACCGAAAAGGTGCCGCTTGCGTTCAGCGGGATCGCGCGGTCCCTGCCCTTGCACCATTCCGGCAATGCAAAGCCGGGAGAGCCTGCGCCCAGCACGCCCGCGACCGAAGCGTTCTCCTTCACCGCAGCGGGGCTCAGCGTGCGGCCTTCCAGCGTGGCGAAACCGCTGCCCCTCCACCAGTAGACCTGATCGATCGCATGCCCGCCCATCATCAGGGCGCCGCGATCCTTGCCGGATACCGCGACATTGCGGCTGGCGGGCCAAAGCGCTTTCATGCGGTCGCCCAACGTCGGCACAAGCAGATGGGTCACCGAGGCGACATAGTCCTTCGGATCAGCCGCAATCTTGCTCACGTCCTCGGCGCAATAGACCGCCTTCTTGGCCCGGCCCACCGACTGGTCGATCCACGTATTGGCGATGATCCCGGCGCGAGAGGGATGCACGCCCGTCAGGATCGTCGCGTGGCCGGGGCAGGTTTCGGTCGCGGCATGGCTCTGATAGCCGGAGGGGAACACCGCTCCCTGCCCCAGCCGGGCCAGTCCGCCGGTGAAGTGCGCGCGGTACTCGGCGAAGAGGTCGGCCGAGAACTGGTCGACCGCAATCGCCACGATCAGCTTCGGCGCGGTCGCAGCAGGCATCACCGCAGGTGCAGCGGCCGGAGCAGCCCGAGGTGCGGGACGCGCGATGCAAGCATAGGGAAGAACCAGCGTAACGGCGCACGCGGCAGCCAGCATACTTGCGCCCCACCGGGCCGAGAGGGAAATGCTATGCGCCATGAGACAACTTTCCTCGGATCAGGGCCGCACCGGACTCGCCGGGCGCGGACCGCTGCGCGGATTTCGTGATGGCCCCGGCTGCCGCCGCGCGCAAGGGGGTGTACGCAAGGGCAGACGACAGCCGGTGAAGACGCCTGATGCTGCCCTTTTGGTCTCGGGCGCGCAGGTGGTCAAAACGTCCTTGCTGCGATAGAGCAACATCATGTCGATTTTGCGTAACTTGGCCCTTCTACTCACCGTGTTCTGGCTTGGGCTGGCAGCTGACCCCGCCGCTGCGCAAACGGCGCATATCCGGGCCTCGCTGATTGCAGAACGTCCCGCCCAACCGGGCGAGACGATCACCATCGCGGTGCTGATGCAGCCGGACAAGGGCTGGCACGGCTACTGGTCTAACCCCGGCGACGCGGGCCTGCCGATCTCGCTCGAATGGGCCCTCCCGCAAGGCGTGGGCACCGGCCGGGTCGCATTCCCCGTGCCGCAGACGCTGCTGGTGCAGGGCCTGATGAACCATGTCTACGAGCATGACTATGCCGTGCTCGTGCCCTTTTCCGTGCCGAAAGACGCCAAGCCCGGCACCACGCTGCCGGTCACCGCGAAAGCCCAATGGCTGGCCTGTACTGTGTCGATCTGCGTGCCAGAACAGGCGCGGCTGGAAGGCACCGTGACGGTGGGTTCCGGCACGGCGGATGCGCGCTTCGATGCATGGCGCGCCGCGCTGCCCGCCCCGCTCGACCGGCAGGGCACGTTCGCCGCATCATCCACGGGATGGCGCATCGCGGTACCTTTCCCGGCCAGCGCCGCCATTGGTAGCCCGCACTTCTTCATCGAGGCCCAAGGCGTGGCCGCCTATGGCAAGCCGCAGACGTTCAGCCGCAACGGCGATACGCTCATCATCGAACTGGCGCGCGCTGCCTTCCCTGCGCCCGAAGCACCCGGAACACTGGCCGGGGTGCTGTCGCTCGGCACGGGGCCCAAGGGCGAAAGCCTTGGCGGCATAGCCTTCAGCGCCGCGCCCGGAGTGGTGCCCGCTGCGGGAACACCGCTGGGTAAGGCATACGCCCCTACGCCGTTCTCCGCTGCAACGCTGGCGTTCGCCATTCTCGGCGCGATGCTGGGCGGGCTGATCCTCAACGTGATGCCCTGCGTGTTCCCGATCCTCAGCCTAAAGGCGATGGCGCTCGCCCGCGCAGGCAGCCACAACGCGAAAGCGGAAGGCCTAGCCTATACCGCAGGGGTGATGCTGGCATGCATGGCGCTTGGCGCGGCGATGCTGGCGCTGCGCGCCGCGGGCACGCAAGTGGGCTGGGCGTTCCAGTTGCAGGACCCTGGCGTGGTCGCGCTGCTGCTGCTGCTCGCGGTGGCGATTACTGCCAACTTTGCCGGGCTCTATGAACTACCGGGCCTGTCGATCGAAAGCAGCTCGGGCAGCGCGAAAGGTGGCTGGACCGGCGCGTTCGGCACTGGTCTGCTCGCCGCTTTCGTCGCCACCCCATGCACCGGGCCGTTCATGGCCGCCGCCGTGGGCGCAGCGCTCGTGCTCCCAGCCTTGGCGGCGATGGCGGTGTTTGCCGCGCTGGGCTTAGGCCTGGCGCTGCCGTTCCTGCTGCTGGGCTTTGTGCCTGCGCTGCGCCGCCTGCTGCCCAAACCCGGCGCATGGATGGAGCGCTTCCGCCGCGCCATGGCCGTGCCGATGGGCCTCACCGTGCTGGCGCTGGTCTGGCTCGCATGGCGGCTTGGCGGCCCGGCCTATGCCGCAGGGGCAAGCCTGCTCGCGGCGCTGGTTGTGGTGCTGCTGATGGCCATCGGCCGCGCGCAGAAGGACGGGCATGGCTCCGCGCGCTGGGCGCTGCCGGGCAGTGTCGCGCTCGCCGCGCTGGCACTGGCGGCCACGCCGCGCCTTGCCAGCGAAGGCCCGGGCGGCGTGGTCGAGGCCGGGATGCTGGACGCCAAACCCTTCAGCGAAGCCGCGTTGGCGCAGGCCCGCGCGCAGGGCAAACCGGTCTTCGCCTATTTCACCGCTGACTGGTGCCTCTCCTGCAAGGTCAACGAAAACGTCGCGTTCGAGCGCGAGACGACCCGCGATGCCTTCCGCAAGGCGGGCGTCGTGGTGCTGGTGGGCGACTGGACCCGCCGCGACCCTAAGATCACCAACTTCCTTTCGGCGCAAGGCGCGGCTGGGGTGCCGCTGTACTTATGGTATCCGGCCAAGGCCGCCGAGCCGCAGAAGCTGCCGCAAGTCCTGAGCGCAGACTATATGGCGCAGCTACCGGGGGGCTGAGGGCTAATCTGAAGCAGAGGCATGCATGAGATTACAGGATCCACCTGACAATCTGCGGCTGCTTTTGGACAATGAGTGGTCGTGGCGCTATCTGCGGTGGGGTTGCTTGGGCCCGGTGCCTCTTGGCGCAGTTTCGTTTGCTCTGTTAACTTGCATCGCCTTGGTATCCTCGCGCTTCACGAGCTAACCTGCGCGAAGAGCCCCCTACCCTACAAGCTCTGCCCGTCATCCACCGTGATATGCGAGCCGGTCACCTGCCTTGCAGCATCGCTGGCGAAGAACACCATCGGTTCGTCCAGCGCGGTCACGTCGGTCAGGCGGCGGCGCGGCCATGTGTTGATCTGTGCCTTGCCGCCATCGGTATCGAACCAGTCGCCCGCGATTTCGGTGCTGATGTAGCCGGGCTGGATCGTGTTGACGCTGATCCCCAGCCGCGCCCATTCTTGCGCCAGCTGGCGGCCAAGGTGCTGCACGGCAAGCTTGGTCGCGGCATAGGACGCATCGCCCTGTCCGGTCATGTGCGAGGTTATCGAACCCAGCAGTATGACCCGGCCGCGCTCGCTCTGCTTCGAACCCGCCGCGATCATCCGCCGCGCCCCTTCGCGCGCGGTGAGGTAGACGCCCGTGAAATTGGTATCGACAACGCTGCGGATGCCTTCGGCGGGCACATCGAGCGCCCGGCCCGGCACCACGATCCCGGCATTGGCGACGACCACATCGGGCACGCCGATCTTCGCTTCCGCCGCGTCGAAGGCCGCAATGATCGAGGCCTCGTTGTTCACATCGAGTGCCACCGCAAGGGCCTTCCCGCCGCCAGCGTTGATCTCCTCGGCCAGCGCCGCAATGCGCTCCAAGCGCCGCGCGCCGATCACAACTGCCGCGCCTTCGCCTGCATAGAGCCGCGCGAAATGCTCGCCAAGGCCGGAGGAAGCACCGGTAATCAGCGCGATGCGGCCGGAAAGTCTGTTACCTGTCATGTGAATGTGTTGTCCCTTGGAAATCCGGTCGGCGGCATACGGCCTGCCGCTCCGCGCGCGACCTTCCACGGCAGAAGGTCCTTCTCGTTGCGCGTTCGACCGCTTTCTCCGCCCATAGCCCACGAAAGGCCATCCGCAAAAGTGAGCGTGACCGCATCCGCCAGCCCGCCATCCTTGTAGCGCTGCAAGGTTACGCCCTGCCCCTTGGCCAGCACCGGCACTTCGCTCAGCGGGAACACCACCAGCTTGCGGTTATCGCCCATCACCGCAACGTGATCGTGCTCGGCAGCGATCTCGCGCACCACCGCCAGCTTCACGCCCGGCTTGGTCGAGACAACGCCGCGCCCTTTGCGCGTTTCGGCGAGCAACTCGTCCATTTCCGCCGCGAATCCGCGTCCGGTATTGGCCGCCAGCAGCAGTTGGCCCTTGGGCTTGTGCGCCACCAGTGCCACGATCTGCGCATCGGGATCGATGTCGATCATCGTGCGCACCGGTTCGCCAAAGCCGCGCGCGCCGGGTAGCTTGTCCGCCCCAAGGGTATAGAACCGGCCATTGTCCAACGCGAACAGCAGCTTGTCGGTGGTCTGGCACTGGAGCGCGAAGGCGGGGCCATCGCCTTCCTTGAACTTGAATTCGCCGTCCAATGGCAGATGCCCCTTCGCGGCGCGGATCCAGCCGCGCGCCGAAAGGATCACCGTCACCGGCTCCTTCTCGATCATCGCGTCCATGCTGAACTCGCGCGTCGGCGCGGCTTCCGCCAGCGTGGTGCGGCGCGCGCCGAGCACGGTGGTTTCGGCATATTCCTTGCGCAGCGCCTTGAGATCGGCCTTGAGGCGCTTCTTCTGCTTTGCCGGATCATCGAGCAGCGTCTGCAACTCAGCCTGTTCGGCCAGCAGCGCGTCGCGCTCCTTGCGCAGTTCCATTTCCTCCAGCTTGCGCAAAGAGCGCAGCCGCATGTTGAGGATCGCCTCGGCCTGCCGGTCGGTCAGCTCGAACTCGGCCATCATGATCGGCTTGGGCTCGTCCTCGGCGCGAATGATCTCGATCACGCGGTCCAGATTGAGGTAGGCAATGATATAGCCGCCGAGCAGTTCCAGCCGGTTGGCGATCTTCTCCATCCGGTGGCGCGAACGGCGCAGCAGGATGTCGATCTGGCAGATCACCCATTCCTGCAGCATGAGCTTGAGACCCAGCACCCCCGGCGTACGCCGCGCATCGAGCACATTGAGGTTCAGCCCGAAGCGCACTTCCAGATCGGTCAGCCGGTAGAGCGATTCCTTGAGCAACTCGGGATCGACATTGCGGCTGCGCGGCACCAGCACGATGCGGATTTCGGAATCGCTTTCATCGCGCACGTCTTCCAGAATGGGGAGTTTCTTGTCGCCGATCAGCGCGGCGATCTGTTCGATCAGCTTGCCCTTCTGCACCTGATACGGGATCTCGCTGAGCACGAGCTGCCAAGTCCCGCCGCCGAGCTTTTCGATGCCCGTCGGCTCCCACGTGCCGCCTTCCTGCCGCCCGGTGGAAAAGCGGCCGCGCACGCGGATCGCGCCCTTGCCGGTCTCGTAAGCCGCGCTAATCGCCGCCTTGCTGTCCACCACCACGCCGCCGGTCGGGAAATCGGGGCCGTGAAACACCTCCATCAACTGCGCGTGGCTTACCCCCGGATTGTCGATCAGCATCTGCGTGGCATCAACGATTTCGGCCACATTGTGACTTGGAATGTTGGTTGCCATGCCCACGGCAATGCCGCTCGATCCGTTGGCCAGCAGGTTCGGGAACAGGCCCGGGAAAATCTCGGGCTCTTCCTCCTCGCCGTTGTAGGTGGGGTGGAAGGTGACGGTACCTTCCTCCAGCCCAGCCATAAGCCGCATCGCAGTGCGCGTCAGCCGCGCTTCGGTGTAGCGGTAGGCCGCCGCATTATCCCCGTCGATATTGCCGAAGTTGCCCTGCCCCTCGACCAGCGGATAGCGCAGCGCGAAATCTTGGGCCAAGCGGACCATCGCATCATAGACCGAGGCATCGCCGTGCGGGTGATACTTGCCGATCACATCGCCGACCACACGCGCCGACTTCTTGAACGCGCCCGAGGCATCGAGCTTCAATTGCTGCATCGCCCAGAGCAGGCGGCGGTGCACCGGCTTCAGCCCATCGCGCAGATCGGGCAGGGACCGCGCGGTGATCGTGCTCAGGGCATAGACTAGGTAGCGCTCCGAAAGCGCGGAATCGAACGGCGCATCGACAATTGCGTCGAACGGGTCGGGTTCAGCTTCGATGGTGGGCTTGGTCATGCTAGGGACCCACATAGCAAGCGGACCGCGCTTCCGGAACAGCCCGGAACCCTCGCATCCCCCGATCATTATACCGGATCAATCCTGATCCGTTCCTTCTTCCGAAAGCATATCCCATGGCCAAGCGCGTCCTCATTCTCGCGACCGACGGTTTCGAGCAATCCGAACTCCTCGAGCCGCGCAAGCTGCTGGAAGCCGCCGGTTTCGAAACCACTCTTGCCAGCCCCACCCCCGGCACGATCCGCGGCTGGCATGACGGCGACTGGGGCAAGCCGATCAAGGTCGACAAGGACATCGAGGACGTTTCCGCCGATGACTTCGATGCCCTGCTGCTGCCCGGCGGGCAGATGAACCCGGATATCCTGCGCATGGACGACAGGGTGATCGAGTTGATCGAAGACTTCGATTCGGAAAACAAGCCGATCGCCGCAATCTGCCACGCACCGTGGCTCTTGATCGAGGCAGACATTGTCGATGGGCGCACCGTCACCGGATGGCCCTCGATCCACACCGATCTGGAAAACGCTGGAGCCGAAGTGGTCGATCAGGCGGTTGCGATCGACGGCAACCTTATCACCAGCCGCAAGCCCGAGGATATTCCCGCCTTCGCCCAAGCCCTGATCGACGCGCTGGAAGAAGCCGAAGAGGAAGACGAAGACGATGCGGAAGAGGAAGACGACGACATCGAAGAGCTCTAAGCGCGGCTGGCCCCTCCCGATTGCGGGAGGGGCTGTCGGGATCATGGGGTCAGGGCACTAAGTCGCGGCCAGGAACGTTGCGGCCTCGCGCGCTTCGGCTTCGAAGGCGGGCATCATGCTCGCAAGACGCGCCGAGTAGGCGGCAAGAATCGCAGGCGGCGCGGTGTTGGGCGAGCCTGCATTGAACGGCGGCGCGGGCGCATATTCGAGACCGAGTTGCATCGATTGCGCCAGTTCCGGGCCGCCGATTTCGGCCAGCACCGTCAGCGCGAAGTCGATCCCAGCAGTCACCCCGCCGCCGGTGATCACATTGCCATCACGCACCACGCGGCCCGGATCGGGCGTGGCACCGTATAGCGGCAGCAGATGGCGCCAGCCCCAATGGCACGCAGCGCGTTTGCCCTGCAGCAGCCCCGCTGCGGCAAGGATCAGCGAGCCGTTGCAGACCGAGGTGATATAGCGGGCGCCCAGACCAAGACGGCGCACTTCGGCAATGAAGGCTCGGTCCAGCCCCATTTTCGTGGCGGGAAAGCCGCCGGGAACGCAGAGGAGATCGCAGGCGGCAATATCGGCCAGACGATTCGTGCCACCGAAGATCAGGCCTGCCGCCGGGACATCGCCGCCGTCGCGGCTAGCCACCACAGTCTCGCTGCCCGGCATCCGCGAGAGGAACTGATGCGGACCAGTGAAATCAAGCTGGGTCATGCCTTCGAAAACGGCAAAAACAATCCGGAAAGGCTGGTCGGTCATGAGCGAGCTCCTCACATGCACACGCGGTTCATGGCACAAAGCAGCGTCTGCGGTCGATACCGATGGATTGTCCAGCGGGCGGGCAAAAGTGTGCGGGAGAGGACAAGGCTGTCAGCCCTGCCCCGCCTTCACAAACACCGCCCGCACGAGGCCGCGCGGGTCCGCCGCGAGATGCCGCAAGCGCCCGCCGATCGCCCGGCCTTCCGGGCAGGCTAGGCCCTGCCAATAGGCCGAAAAGCCAAGCCGTGAGAGGTGATAGCGCCAATGGCCGACCTTCACGCGCGTCGCTTCGGCCACGCGCTGCTGTTCCGCCTTGTTCAGCACAATGCCGAGCGACCCGTCACCGAGGGCCAGCAGCGCGCGCAAATGCTCGCGAGCGGTAAAGGCATTGCGGCTGGGGTGCGTCAGGTTCGCCGCGTGCCGCAGCACATGGGCCACGGGCTCCAGCCGGCACAGGAAGCGCCCGCGCTTGGCGAGCCGCAACCAGAACAGCCAGTCCTCGCCGGTGCGGAAATCGGGCATGAAATCCACAGCGCGCGCCACATCAAGCCGGAAGACTGCCGAACATGTGGGGATAATGCTCGTCAGCAGCAGCAGCCGCGCCGGGTCCGCCAGCTCTAGCACGTCCGGCAGGCCGGATCGGGCCGGGATCACATCGTCTGGCAGCGTCAGCCGGTTGACGAATAAGATCGAGGCCAGGTCCCCACCGCCTTCATCAATGCCGCCCACAACGCTGGCATCGGCGCAGCAAACCACCGCATCCGCATCCTGCTCCAGGGGCATGACCAGTCGTTCAAGCGCATCGGGCAGCCACACATCGTCCGAATCAAGGAACGCTGCAAAGCGCGTGGTCGCCTGCCGTAGACCAATGTTTCGGGTCTCGGCGACACCCAGGTTCTCCGCATTGATCAGCAGCGTGACAGGCAGATCGTGGCGGGCGATCCAGTCTCCGACAACATCTGCCGTGGTGTCGCTCGATGCATCATCGACAACTAAGACCTGCCTCGGCAGCCGCGTTTGCGCCGAGATGCTGTCCAGCGTGCGCGCGATCAGATCCGCGCGGTTCCATGCCGCCACGACCACGGTGACGTCGAGCGGCTGGCCTTGCTGGTACGTCTCGGCTTTGGTCAACGGTGAGAGGCCTCTGCGAACCCTGATCCGCATCGCTATACCAGAACGGCCCGCCTTTAGACCAGCACCCGTTCGGGCGCGCCGACCTCTTCCAGCACTGTTGTGCTGTCGATGTCTAGCAGCGGCTTGATCAGACCGTCGCGCAGATCATAGACCCAGCCGTGCAGCTTCAGCGGCCGTCCGGCGGCAAAGGCCGCCTGCACGGTGGAGGTCTGCGCCAGATGCAGCAGCTGATCGCGGACATTGATCTCCACCAACCGGTTCACGCGCGCGTCAGGCTCATGCAGGCTTTCGACCGCCTCGCGGTGCGCATCGAGCACATCGACGACATGTTCCAGCCAATGGCCCACCGGGCCGCTCGGCAGCTTGCCCAATGAGGCGGCAATGCCGCCGCAGCCATAGTGGCCGCAGATCACGATGTCTTCCACGCCCAGCGTCATCACCGCAAAGTCTAGCACAGCCATAAGGTTGGCATCATCATGCCGCACCAGATTGGCAATGTTGCGATGGACGAACAGCCCGCCCGGCGCGGCTTGGGTAAAGTGATCGGGCTGGACGCGGCTGTCGGAGCAGCCGATCCACAGGAAGGCGGGCTTCTGGCCATCGAGCGTGCGGCGGAAGAACTCGGGGTCTTCCTCCAACTGTTCGGCCGCCCAGGCCCGGTTGTGAAGCAAAAGCTGGGGGATTTCCTGCATGTAACGGGTGTCCTGGTATCCGGGGGATCAGGTTGCGCGGGCACGGGTCAGCGGCGCCCGAATGCGTTTGGACGTTTCGCCGCGCGCATCGCCCTTGATGACCACGCGCAGCGAACGATAGGGCGCGGCTTTGGCGAAAGCGTTGATGATATCGATATTGTCGAGATCAACATAGTTGGTGGCCGAAAGGTCAATCAGCACCGTCTTGCCGTCCGGGATCGCCGCAAGCGCTTCCTGCAGCTGGGCTTTGTGGACGAAATAGAGATTGCGGCGCGCGCGCACCATCACATCCTCGCCGTGGTGGATCACGGTGACGGCGTTTTGGATATTGCGCCAGACCACAAAGCTCAGCCCGATGGCAATGCCGATGGCGATACCGATCAGCAGATCGGTGAACAGGATCGCCACCACCGTAGCGACAAACGGAATGAACTGGGTCAGCCCCTGGCCCCAGCGTTCGGCAAACAGGCTTGGCTTGGCGAGCTTCCAGCCGGTGGCAATCAGCACGGCGGCTAGTGCCGAGAGCGGGATCAGATTGAGAATCCACGGGATCATTAGCACGCTGACCAGCAGCCACACCGCGTGCAGGATGGTCGAGAGCTGCGACTTTGCCCCCGCATCGACGTTGGCCGAACTGCGCACGATCACCGAGGTGACCGGGATGCCGCCCAAAAAGCCGGCAACAAGATTGCCACAGCCTTGCGCCAGCAGTTCGCGGTTCTTGTCGGTCACGCGGCGCTGAGGATCAATCTCGTCGACCGCCTTCACGCTGAGCAACGATTCAAGGCTGGCGACGATGGCGATGGTGGCAGCTGCAATCCACACTTCGCCCCGGCCGATTGCGCCGATATCGGGCATCTGCAGCAGATCGACATAGCCGGCCATCGTGGCAGGGACCGGCACGGCAACAAGATGGGTCGGCGCGATGACGAGTGCGGGCATGAAGTGCTGGAACCAGGCATTGGCCGCAACGCCGAACACCACGACAACCAGCGGGCCGGGCAGGAAGCGCCATGGCCCTTCCTTTGGGCGCACTTTGTCCCACCAGAACAGGAACATGAGGCTGACCAAGGCCACAAGCAACGCGCCCCACTGGATATCGTCGCGCAGCATTGCGACGACGCTTGAGAACGTGTTCCCACCGTCTTTCTGGCCGAAGGCGAAATCGCCGACGGGGTCGCCATCATAGCCGATGGCATGTGGCATCTGCTTGAGGATCAGAATCAGGCCGATCGCGGCCAACATTCCGGTGATGACCGAGGACGGCACGAATTCCGCCAGAATGCCCGCGCGCAAAAAGGAAAAGCCGATCTGCATCACGCCGGCAAGGCATACCGCAAGCAGGAAAGCCTCATAGCTCGACAAGCCCTCGATCGCGGCGAGGACGATAGCGGTAAGCCCTGCTGCCGGCCCGCTGACGGACAGGCGCGAACGGCTGAGCGCACCAACGACTATACCGCCAACGATCCCTGAAACCAGCCCGGCAAACAACGGGGCACCCGAAGCCAGCGCGACCCCGAGGCACAGCGGCAAAGCAACCAGCGAAACCACGATTGACGAGGGCAAATCCGCCCGCCAATTCATGAATAGCGATTCATTCTTGAGTGACGTTGCCATAATACTCTTCAAATCCCGCTAAAGCATACACCAAGATTATTTTGCAAAGTCGTCCCAGATCTGCTCGTCGGAACACTTCTCAAGGAAAGACGAGATTGAGCATTGATTGACTGGAATACTTGCCAGTTTGAGGCCGTGTAAGCCGTTTACATTTCGAAATATATCACCAGT
>CANEVG010000048.1 GCA_947442095.1 Sphingomonadaceae bacterium | reverse complement strand
GCTCGCCATGATTGCCGGCGTGGAAGCCAATGGCATTCGCCCCATCATCGACAGCCACTTCCCGCTCGCCGATCTGGCCGGTGCGTTTCGCCATCAGGCGAGCAACACCCACTTCGGCAAGATCGTGGTAGACATCTGAGACGGCCTGCGTCCCTCCGCTGATCGCAAGGGACGCAGGCAATCAAGCGGCGTAGCCTATCTGCGCCGCGCTGTAAGTGTCGTCGCCGCTCAGCGCAAAGCGGCCGGAGAGCACTGCCATGCGGTCCGCTTCGCCAACCAGATTGCGCGCGGCCGCTGTGGCTTCCTCGACCATCGCAGCGTTCTGCTGGATCATGAGATCAAGCGGGCGCACAGTTTAGCGGACCTGGCCGATGTTTGTGACCTGCGTGCTCGCCGCGCTGGCGATAATGCTGGCAAAGTCCGCGATTTGGCCCACCTTGCCGACGATCTGCGCGAAGGTATCCCCGGTCTGACCAGCCAGCGCGACGCCGCGTTCAACCTGCACGGAGCTTTGCCCAATCAGTGTCTTGATATCGAGCGCCGCCTTGGCCGAGTGCTACTTCGTTGGCTACAGGCCGCGAACCCGCGGGCGGCATCGCCCGTGTGCGCGGCCTAGACCCCGGAGATGAGCGCGATTGGGTAGGTCTGGAACGCGATCCCGTCGATAACCGAAATGATCTTGCCGATTTCCCGGGCGGAATTGTGACTGTCGGTCATGGCCTGCACTGCCTCGTCGGCCACGCTGCCACCCGCTTGCGCATCGCTGTGGGCACTCTGCACAGCATCGTGAAGGTGGACGGCATCATTCGCCGTGCTGCTGACGCTGGCGGCCAGCGTGCTCATAGCGGCGGAGGCGACTTCAAGGCTGGCGGCGTGCTGTTCGGTGCGGCGGGCCAGGTCTTCGGAAGCTTAGCGGACCTCCTGCGCACCCATGTCGAGCGCCTGTGAAGTCTGCACGAGATCGCCGAGTGCTGCGCCGACCAGTGGCGCGCATCGTCTCGAAATCATGCTGAATAGAGGCATACCATGATGGCAGGCCTGTGAGCGGCACGCTGAAATCGCCGTCCGTCATCCGCCGCAGCGCCTCACCGACCGCGTCCATTACCTTGCTGCGGCGCTCTTCCTCTGCCGCGAAACAGGTTTCGGCCGCGATTTCCATGTCGAGCAGCGCCAGCTTGATCAGTGTCGCGATCTTGCCCCCGATCACGTGGGCGAAGGGGCCTGCCAGCTTGCGCATGATGGGTTCGAGCACGCGGGCATAGGCGCCGCTGTGCCACTGCGGCGAAAGGCCGATCCTGGCGTTGGCCTTGCCGGCCTTCTCTGCGCAGCCGAAGTAATGGGCTCCGGCACCGTGGGCAAACAGCGCCGACCAATGCGGGGTTAGCTTCGTGCGGTCTGCCGCTATTGTGCTTTGCGAGGAGAAGAAGCCCGAGGTTTCGGGAGTTCTGGCAATACGTTCGTAAAGTGCATCAAGCATGGCGGGGGCAGCACTTTCTGCCGCTTTGCCGACATGGGGAAGGCCCTTCGCGTCCTCAGGTCCGATCGAGAGGAACGCCAGCTTCGGGGCGTCGTCATGGCTTTGTAATTCGGGCTGTCCAGTGGTGGAGTGTCAGATTAGTTTGCGCCCACAAGGAGTAAAATTACGAAAGCAACACCCACGTTGGGCGCAATGTCCAAGCAAACCTGACACGGCCCCACGGCGATCGCAGGTCATACGCGCATCGGCATCAGCACATAGAGCGCGGGTGATTTGTCGTCCTTGCGGATCAGCGTCGGCGCGCCGGCATCGGCGAGGTGAAGTTCCACCATGTCGCCATCGATCTGGCTGAGGATATCCTTGAGATAATTCGCGTTGAAGCCGATCTCAAGGCCCGAGGCACTGTACTCTGCTGCAATCTCTTCGGCCGCCGTGCCGTTTTCCGGGCTCGTGACCGACAGGGTGACCTTGTCGCCCTCAACGGCCATCTTCACTGCGCGGGTCTTCTCCGTGGCGATAGTCGCGACACGGTCGACGCCCTCGAAGAAGCTGCGCGGATCGAGCCGCAGCAGCTTGTCGTTTCCGGTGGGGATCACGCGGCTGTAATCCGGGAAAGTCCCGTCGATCAGCTTGCTGGTAAGCACGACGCCATGTTCGCCGCCGAGCGTGAAGCGCACCTTGCTGGCAGACAGATCGATCAGAACGGCCGAATCGAGCACGTCATCGAGCAGCTTGCGCAGTTCGCCAACGCATTTGCGCGGCACGATCACGTCGGGCATACCTTCGGCGCCATCGGGCCGCGCGATGGTATAGCGCGCGAGGCGGTGGCCATCGGTAGCAGCGGCCTTGAGCACCGGCTGCGCTTCATCGGCGACGTGCAGGAAAATGCCGTTGAGGTAGTAGCGCGTCTCTTCGGTCGAGATGGCAAAGCGCGTCCGGTCGATCAGCTCGGCCAGCGTGCGTGCCGAGATCTCGAAGCTGGTGGGCAGATCGCCTTCGACGATCACCGGGAAATCATCACGCGGAAGCGTGGGCAGCTGGAACCGGCTGCGCCCGGCCTTGACCACCATGCGGCTGTCGGCCGCATCGAGGCTGACCTGACTGCCATCGGGAAGCTTGCGCGCAATATCGAACAGGAGGTGCGCGGAGACGGTGATCGCCCCGGCGCGCTCAACCTCGCGCGCGGGCATCGTCTCGATGATCTGGAGATCGAGGTCCGTCGCCATGAGCCGCACCGAACCATCGGCCGAAGCCTCGATCAGCACATTGGACAGGATGGGGATGGTGTTGCGCCGTTCGACCACCGATTGCACGTGGGACAGGCAGCGCAGCAGGGTGGCGCGTTCGATCGTTGCCTTCATTCTTGTCTCAAGTCCCCCGCCCGGGAGCGCCCCTAAGGAGCTGCCAAGGCCGTGTCGCTGGCCCCGTACACGCGGAATCGCGCGCAAGAGGCTTGGTTGGATATCACCTCTCTTTCTTAATGCGCGCCCCGCCACGGGCAAGCGCAAGCGGCTAGGTTGGGCGTGAAGCTGTGCATAAATGGCGTGTGTGCAGCGGTTTTATCCCGCGCCTTCAATCCAGCACGCGCCTTGCATCAAACATCTGCGCAGTGGCGGTGATCCACGCCGTGATTAAACCCCAGCCTACGGGCGTGACATTGACCGGATCGTGGCCTGCTTCAGCAAGCGCAGTGGAAACGCGCCTGAGATCGCCTTGGGTGACTTTGGTGGCCGGATTGTTGGCATTGCCCGGGCCAATATCGAGCGCAGTGTCGATCAAGGCGGAGGAAATGCCTTCGCCTGCGAGCTGCGCATCCAGCCCGTCGCGCGCCATGCGGCCCAGCGCATAGCCGAAATAGGCCTCACTCTCTTTGTCCGAGAGGAACTGGTCCGCCGCGCAGCGATTGACCAGCACATGCAGCGTATCGAGCGCAGGCTTGCTGCGCTCGGCATCCACATTGACTACGCTTTCGGCCAGCTGCGCATCGAGGCCTTCCGGCGCGGCAATGATCGCGCAGGCGAGCGCTTGCGGTGCGCGCGCCTGCGCCAGCGTTGGCGCGGCGAGCGCGAGCAAGAGCAAACCGGCGCGCAAGGGGTTCAGGAGAGCATCGCCATGCCGCCGTTCACATGCAGCGTTTGCCCGGTCATGTAGCCGGCATCGCGGCTGGCGAGATAGGCGACCGCAGCGCCGATATCTGGCCCCTCGCCCATCCGGCCCATCGGGATGCGGGCATTGAGCGCATCTTTCTGGGCATCGGGCAGCACGTCGGTCATCGCGGTGCGGATGAAGCCGGGGGCGACGCAGTTCACCGTGATGCCGCGCGTGGCAAGCTCCTGCGCGAGGCTCTTGGACATGCCGACAAGGCCAGCCTTGGCCGCGGCATAGTTCACCTGACCCGGATTGCCAGTTGCGCCCACCACGCTGGTGACGCTGATGATGCGCCCGAAGCGCGCCTTCATCATAGGCTTTGAGGCGGCACGCATGAGGCGGAACGCAGCCTCGAGGTTCACGCGGATCACCGCATCCCACTCCTCGTCCTTCATCCGCATCGCTAAGTTGTCGCGCGTGATCCCGGCGTTGTTCACCAGAATGTCGATCTTGCCGAGTGTGTCGATCGTGGCGGGCACGAGATGCTCGACCTGCTCGGTGTTCGAAAGGTCGCAAGTGATCTCGACATGGTCATGCCCATACGTGTCATTCAATTCCTCGCGGAACGCGCGCAGCTTCGCCGCATTGGTGCCCGAAAGCGCAAGCCGCGCGCCCTGCTTGGCAAGCGCGTGGCTGATCGCCGAACCAATGCCGCCAGCCGCGCCAGTGACGAGGGCGGTCATGCCGGTGAGATCGAAGAGGCGGTGTTCCATGGCTTAGAGTTCCTTCGCTAACGCCTCGATATCGGCCATGCCGACGAGGCTGGCAACCGCGACGTCGGCCACGGTGCGCGTGATCATCGGGCCGACGACTTTGCCGCCGAGTTCGACAAAGTGATCCACGCCTGCTGCGCCCAGCGCCAGCATGCTCTCGCGCCAGCGGACGCGGCCGGTGACTTGTTCGACAAGCAGGCGTCGCACCTCGGCAGGATCGGTGACAGGGGCGGCAGTAACATTGGCAAGTAGCGTGACGCGCAACGCGCCGGGGGCGGTGTCCTCCAGCGCGGCGGCCATGGCTTCCGCTGCGGGCCGCATCAGCGGGCAATGGAACGGCGCGGAGACGGGCAGCAGCATGCCGCGCTTGATGCCGTAGTCCTTTACCATCGCGACCGCGCGCTCGATCGCGGCGGTGTGGCCCGAAAGGACGATCTGGCCCGGCGCGTTGTCGTTGGCGACCGTGCAGACCTCGTCCTCGGCGGCAGCGGCGGCGAGCGCCGTCGCCTGATCGATCTCGGCACCCAGCAGTGCGCACATCGCGCCTTCGCCCACCGGCACGGCAGCCTGCATCGATTGCCCGCGCAGGCGCAGCAGGCGGGCTGTGTCGGCAAGCGAGAACGACCCGGCAGCACAAAGTGCGGTGTATTCGCCCAGGCTATGGCCCGCGACGAACTGCGCCTTGTCGGCCAGATGGAGGCCGCCTTCCTTCTCGAGCACCCGCAGCACCGCGATGGCATTGGCCATGATCGCGGGTTGGGCATTGGCGGTGAGGGTAAGCTCGTCCTCCGGCCCGCCGCTCATCAGTGCGAACAGCTTCTGCTCCAGTGCATCATCGACTTCCTGAAACACCTCGCGCGCGGCGGGGCTGGCAGCGGCCAGTTCTGCTCCCATGCCGACCTTCTGACTGCCCTGCCCCGGAAAAACGAATGCCCGCATCAACACACTCCATTTGGGGGTCTGTTTCGAAATTCGCAGACGAGCAGATTTCGGTGCAGCACTGGCCCTCTCCCCCGCCCGAACACCCATTGAGGGTACTCTCGTGGGCGGCCCACACCTAAACAGGGGGCGGGGGAGAGGGCCGGTGCTGCACTATCCGAAACGAAGTTTCGGATCAGACTCTAAGACGAGCGCGCCTAGTCGCTTGCGCGGCGGCTCTCAAGTCCGAAGGGGACAATCCTGTTGTCAACGTCATGGCCGATGTCGGCGCGGCCGAGATAGGGGATGCCCGCGCGGGCGCACCAATGCTGCGCGATGCCCTCCTCGTCATGGCCGAACGGTACATCGTTTTCCGGCACATCGCCAAGCCGGCCGAGCCTCAGCCCGGCAATGCCCGTGAGGTGCGCAGTGAGGTGAAAGAACAAACGGTCGGCCGCGTAGAGGTGCTCGGAGACCTCCTCCACTTGCACCACATGGCCAGTAAGGTCGGGCATGAGCGATGTGCCGCAGAGCATCGCAAGCGTCGTGAGATTGAAGGCGGCCGCAGGCTTCGCATCAAGCATTGGATCCTCTCCCGAACGGTCTCCGGCAAGCCAGCGCAGCGTGCGCAGCACGGCCGCATCGCCGCCATCGCGGCGGATATCGCTGGGCATCGGTGCGTGGACCGGCGCTCCGATCCCGGCGCGATACAGCCCCGCAAGCAGATAGCCTGTGTCGGAATAACCGAGATAGGCCTTGGCGAGGGCGGCATCGCCAAGTTGCGGGAGGGCATCTTCCGCAATGCGGTTCGAGCCGTAGCCGCCGCGCGCGAACCACACCGCATCGAAAGCCGGATCGTTGGCGCATTCGAGGAACGCTGCCAGCCGCCGGGCGTCGCTACCGGCAAAATGGCCTTCGTTCTGAAAACATTGCGGGTGGAAGTTGAGCACGATTCCCGGCACCTGCACTGCCAGATCGGTGACGCGCGCGGCATCCCCGGGCGTGATCGAGCGTGCAGGCGCGCAGATGGCGATGCTTGGCATAGTGCTTCCTAACCCGGTTGCGCTGGCAGGCAAGGGCGCATACCGATGAAACCATGACTGACCCCGGCACTTCGGACCTTTCGGCCCAAACCTGGTTTTTCTGCGGCATCGGCGGCTCCGGCATGCTGCCGCTGGCGCTGATCCTCAAGGGGCATAACGCGTATGTCGCGGGATCGGACCGCAGCCGGGACCAAGGTCGCACACCGGAAAAGTTCGCCTGGTTGGAAAGCTTAGGCTTTGTGCTCCACCCGCAGGACGGCAGCGGGATCACCTGCGCAGATCAGGTGCTCGTAGCCTCGGCTGCGGTGGAGGACACTGTGCCGGAAATGGTGCGCGCGCGTGAACTGGGTTGCCGCCGGATGAGCCGCGCCAATCTGCTTTCCGCCTTGTTCAACGCCGCAAGGACCGGGATCGCGGTGGGCGGCACCAGCGGCAAATCGACAGTCACGGGAATGCTAGGCTGGATTCTGACCGCCTGCGGGCGCGATCCTACGATCATGAACGGCGCAGTGATGAAGAACTTCGCAGCGCCGGATGCGCCGTTTGCGAGCGCTCGGATCGGGTCTGCAGATGGTCCCTTTGTCTCCGAAGTAGATGAAAGCGACGGCTCAATCGCGCAGTATCAGCCTGCAATCGCCGTGCTCAACAACGTCAGCCTCGATCACAAGAGTCTGGAGGAACTGCGTGCGCTGTTTGGTGATTTTCTGGCGGCAGCGGACATCGCAGTGGTCAATCTCGATGATCTGGAAAGCGCCGCGCTGGCAGGGCGCTCCAGGGCCGCACCGCTGACTTTCGCGGTCCGCCACCCAGGTGCCGATATCGGTGTGGTGCCAGGCAGCGTTGTGGAGGGGCCGACCTCGATCGCAGCCAGCGTGATTGACCGGCGCAGCGGGGAGACCTGCAACTTGGGCTTGAAAGTGCCCGGACTGCACAATCTGTCGAACGCACTGGCGGCTTTGACAGGTGCGCTGGCCGCCGGTGTTGCACTGGCCGAGGCCACAGCGGCACTCGGGGCGTTTGCAGGCCTCGCCCGCCGGTTCGACATTGTCGGCACAAGCCCTTCGGGCGTGACCGTGATCGACGATTTCGGCCATAATCCGGAGAAAGTGGCGGCCACGCTCGCCACACTGAAGGCGCATCCGGGGCGCGTGATCGCGTTTTTCCAGCCGCATGGCTATGGCCCGCTGCGCCAAATGGGAGCAGAACTGGCCGAAGTGCTGGCCACTCGGCTTGGCCCTGAAGATGTGACCCTGCTGTGCGACCCGGTCTATTTCGGCGGCACGGTTGACCGCTCGGTTGGCAGCCAACGGATTGCGGACATGATCCGGCAGCACGGCGGCGCGGCAGAGCACATCCACGCCCGCGAGGATTGCGGCGTGCGGATGCGCGCGCTGGCGAAGCCCGGCGACCGGATCGTGATCATGGGCGCACGCGATGATACGCTGGCGCAGTTTGCCCGTGCACTGCTTGCCAGCCTGCCCTGATCAAGGTTGGCCCTAAGCGCTCACTCGTTCAGCGGTCCGACCGCATCGAGCAACGCAGTCGTGAGCTTCAGACCTTTGCTGGTGAGGCTGACATAGCGGCGGCGCGCATCATCCTGATCGGCGGTGCGCACAATGAGGCCTTCGCGTTCCAACCGGGCGATCCAGCGCAGGATCGTGGTGGAAGGCACACCTGCACCCGCGCAGACGCTTGACACCTGCAAAGCAATGCCAATCTTGCGCGCGATAAACAGATCGAGCAAGATGTCCCAGCCCGGTTCCCCGAAGAGACCCTTGATCGAAGCAGCAGCATCGCGGCGGCGGCGCGCTTCATAGAGTTGTTTGGCAACTCTAAGGTTCTGGGCATCAAAATCGACATATCCGTCCAACCGCCAACTCCTTGCGTTCCCAAGAAACCGCGTTGCCCCCTTCCTGCGCCCCGCCGCAAGGCTGCCGGAAAATTGGCTCTGACTATACTTGCACAGTCTTGTCGTTACGCGGCCCAAAGGCGTGAAATGGTTACCACTGAGATAGCCAAGGGTATCTCTAACCATAATAAACTATATTGCTAACCCTACTGGCGATGAATATAGTCCAGATCGGTCACAATACAGCCCTTCCCTTCGCAGTCAAAGTTGTTGCTAGCGCGGCTTTTGCCGAGCAAAGCCTTAATGGAAGGGTGACCTTGGCACCGGCGCTTGGTTAGTCCATGATCCGCAGGCAAGACCATGCCGCTGCTTCGCCGTTCATCCCGGGCCGATCCCGATACCGCCGCGCTCGCGCAAGCTGGCGAGCGCGTGCGCGCGCGGCTCGATGCAGACCCGTCGGCCTATCGCCTCCCGGTGGATACGCTCGAGATCTACGGTGTAGCCGATTTCTTCTCGGCCGATGAATGCGCGCGGCTGATTGCCATAGTCGATGCCGCGGCGCGCCCTTCGCCGACTTATCACAACAACACCGATAAAGGCCGCACCAGCTACAGCGGGGATGTCGACCCCTCAGACCCGTTCATTCGCATGCTTGAGCGGCGGATCGATGATCTGATGGGGATCGACGCCCGCCACGGCGAAGTAATCCAGGGCCAGCGCTATGCCCCGGGGCAGGAATTTCGCGCGCATTTCGATTTCTTCAACACCTCGGCAGACTACTGGAAGACCGAGCAGGCGCGCGGCGGCCAGCGCACCTGGACCGCGATGGGCTATCTCAGCGCGGTCCAGGCCGGCGGCGCGACAGAGTTCCCGCGCGCGCCGATCTCGGTCCCCCCGCAGCCCGGTGCGCTCCTGGTGTGGAACAACATGGGGCGCGACGGAAAGCCCAACCCGCTGAGCCTGCACGCCGGAATGCCCGTGGAGCGCGGGCTGAAATACGTCGTCACCAAGTGGTACCGCGTTCGGCCTTGGTGTTGAGTCACTCCGAAGGCAGTTCCACACCTTCCAGCGCTTCGGCAATCAGGCGGCGGGTGTTGGCCACGCCGTAGAGCGCGATGAAGCTGCCCATGCGCGGGCCTTGCGCCGAGCCGAGCAGCGTTTCGTAAAGCGCCTTGAACCAGTCGCGCAGCGCGCCGATCCCGTAGTGCGGGTCCTTGCCGATTTCGTAGACGAGGGTCTGAAGGTCTTCGGCGCTCGCGGTCTCGTCCGTCGCGGCGAGTTCGGCGTCGAGCGCGGCGAGCGCAGCGGCCTCATTGGGTTCGGGTTTGCGGCGCTGGAGCGTCGGGGCAACGAAATCGCGGTTGAAGGCGAGCGCGCAAGTGACCAGCGTATCGAGCGCGGGATGCGCTGCAGGATCGGCGTTGGCGACATAATTGCCGAGATAGGACCACACCTGTTCGCGCGTGGCCTTCGCGCCGAGCACGCCGACGAGATTGAGCAACAGGCCATAGGTGACCGGCAAGGTCTCCCCCGCCCCGCCGTGATAGCCATTGGTGCGCAGCAAGTGCCACACCGGGTTGCCGAGTTGCTGCTCGACCGGCTGACTGACGAGCCTTTCGCGGAACTGCCAGTATTCGTCGACCGCGCGCGGGATCACCCCGCCGTGCAGCGACTTGGCGCTCTTTGGCTCGCGGTAGAGATAGAAGCCGAGGCTTTCCTCGCTGCCATATTCCAGCCACTGCTCGATGGTGAGCCCGTTGCCCTTGGACTTGGAGATCTTCTCGCCGTTCTCATCGAGGAACAGCTCGTAGATCAGGCCTTCGGGACGCTTGCCACCGAGCACCTGGGTGATGCGCGCCGATTGGGTGACGCTGTCGGTGAGGTCCTTGCCGCACATTTCGTAATCGACGCCGAGCGCGGTCCAGCGCATCGCCCAATCGACCTTCCACTGCAGCTTGGACTTGCCGCCTAGGACTGACTGGACGACCACCTCGCCCTGGTCCTCGAAGCGCACAAGCCCAGATTCGGCATCGACCACCTGGACCGGAACCTGAAGCACTTCGCCGGTCTTCTCGCTGATCGGCAGGACCGGCGAATAAGTGCGGCGGCGTTCCTCGCGCAGCGTGGGGAGCATGATCTCCATGATCGCATCGAACCGGCGCAACACGTTCTTGAGCGCATCGTCGAACTGGCCGGAATTGTAGCGATCGCTGGCCGAGACGAATTCGTACTCGAAGCCGAACCGGTCTAGGAATTCCCGCAGCATCGCGTTGTTGTGGTGCGCGAAGCTTTCAAACTTTCCGAAGGGATCGGGGATGCGTGTCAGCGGGTGGCCGAGCTTTTCGGACAGAACCTGCTTGTTGGGCACGTTGTCCGGCACCTTGCGCAGGCCGTCCATGTCGTCCGAAAAGGCGATCAGGCGCGTGGGATGGCCGCCCGTCAGCGTCTCATAAGCGCGGCGCACGAACGTGGTGCGCAGCACTTCCTGGAATGTGCCGATATGCGGCAGGCCCGAGGGGCCGTAGCCGGTTTCGAACAGCACTGGCACGAGTTCGCCCACGGCGTCGCGCTTGCCGCCAGGGAACCGTTTGACCAGCTTACGCGCCTCTTCGAACGGCCAGGCCTTTGAAGTCTGGGCGGCGGTGAAGATCTCTTGCGGGGCAGCGGTTTCAAGGTTTTCCATAGCGGGATTCCTTTTGCGGATGCCCCCCCGTAGCGCAAGGAAAAGCTTGTGCGCCCATACGGGGCATCGCTACCGCAGAGCAAAGCGGATTTGAGGAGACACCATGCAATTCGATGACGTCATGCTCGGACGGCGGAGCATTCGCGGGTACAAGCCCGATCCGGTGCCGCAGGCGCTGATCGAGGAGGTGCTGACTTTGGCGATGCGCGCGCCGACCTCGATGAACACGCAGCCGTGGAACTTCTATGTGATCACCGGCGAACCGCTGGCCCGCATCCGGCAGGGCAACACGGAGCGCATATTGGCGGGTGTGCCGGATTCGCGCGAATTCCGCAGGGGTGAGCCGTTTGGCGGCGTGCACCGCGAGCGGCAGATCGGCGTGGCCAAGCAGCTCTTCTCCGCCATGGGCATCGCGCGCGACAATGCCGAACAGCGGCAGGACTGGGTGCTGCGCGGCTTTCGCCAGTTCGATGCACCGGTCTGCGTGATCGTGACGTATGATAAAGTGCTCGATGGCAGCGACGACACGCCGTTCGATTGCGGCGGCGTGACCAATGCGCTGGTCAACGCAGCGTGGTCGCGCGGGCTGGGCGCGGTGATCAACAGCCAGGGGATTATGCAATCGCCCGTGGTGCGCGAGCATGCCGGGATCCCGGAAGATCAGGTGATTATGAAGAGCATCGCACTGGGCTGGCCCGACGATAGCTTCCCGGCAAATGCCGTTGTCTCGGAGCGCAAATCGTTGGCCGAAGCAGCAACATTCGTGGGGTTTGCAGGGCAGTAACGCCTGCGTAACCGGGCTGCGGCATTGACAGACGCGAGATGCCGTCGCCGCCCGCACCTTCGCCTGAACTCGATTCGATCTTGCGCCGCGAGTTGTTGCCCGGCGAGCGCCTGATCTGGAGCGCCAGGCCTTCGCCGCCAAAGCTGCGCGCGGCCTTTGCGATCTGGATCTTTGCGATTCCGTGGACGGCTTTCGCGCTGTTCTGGGAAGCCATGTCCTTCATGCCATGGTTCGCGAGCACGAATACGCCAAGCGAGATCAAGTGGAGCTTCGGGATCGTTTTCCCGCTGTTTGGCCTGCCGTTCATAGCGGTGGGCTTTGGCCTACTGTGGATGCCATTCGGCGTGCGGCGCAAGGCGGCGCAGACGATCTATGGCCTAACCGACCGCCGCATATTGCGCGTTTCCGCCGGTAGGAAGCGCGACAGCGCCAGCGTGCTGTACAACCAGATGGGGCCGATCGAGGTCAGCGCTGATGCCGACGGCTATGGCACACTGCGCATTCAGACCGGCACCAGCCGCGATAGCGACGGCGACAAGGTGACCGAGCGCTTCGAAGTGCTTGGCGTGCCCGATGTCACCCGGCTAGAGGGCTTGCTGGTGGAGCAGCAAACGGCGCGCTGAGCCACATGTCTTGCCCCTCCTGCAAGAGCGGGAGGGGAAAGAAGATTACTTCAGCAGCGAGAGAACGTTCTGCTGGACCTGGTTGGCCTGTGCGATCATCGCGGTCGAAGCCTGGCTCAGGATCTGGGCCTTGGCCATCGCAGTCGTTTCCGCCGAATAATCGGTATCGAGAATGCGGCTGCGTGCGTCCGAGAGGTTTGTGACGTTGTCGGTGAGGTTGTTGATCACCGATTCCAGCCGGTTCTGACCCGAACCGAATTCGGCGCGCGCCGCATTTACTGCAGTGAGCGAGGCATCAATGTTGTCCATCGTGGTGCCCGCCAGCGCCGCGGTGCTGACATCAATCGCCTGCGGCGTAGTCGCCGGATTGTAGGTCGTGTTCGTGCCGCCAAATAGCTTGGTGCCGTCGATGGCCTTGCTGCGCATCTCGACCGTATCGGTAGTGTTGCTTCCGATCTGGATCGAGAAAGTCGTGTCGTTCGAACCATCGAGCGCCGGCGCAGCGCCCAACACGGTGAACAGCTTGGTGCCGTTGAACGTGGACTTTTCCAGCACTTCGCTGACTTGCGAGGTGAGGTTGGCGACTTCGGACTGCATCGAGGTGCGATCGGTGTTGGTGTAGGTGGACGACTTGGCCTGCACCGCCAGTTCACGGATGCGCTGCAGCATCGCGGTCACTTCGTTAAGCGCGCCGTCGGCGGTCTGCGCGAAGCTGATGCCATCGTTAGCGTTGCGGATACCCTGACCCATGCCCTTGATCTGGCTGGTCATGGTGGTGGTGATGGCGAGGCCTGCGGCATCGTCCTTGGCGCCGTTGATGCGCCGGCCGGTCGAAAGCCGCTCCATGGCGACACCGGCCATCTTGGACGCAGAAGTCGAGGCGTTGGACGCGCGTATCGCGCTGATATTCGTATTGATGACAGCCATGATTCCCATTCTCCACTATGGGCCGAGGCGGGTAGACCGTTTATGTCCCGAAAGTCAGTACGGAAGCCCCGCCACCGACTTAAGCGTGCAGCGTTGAAACCAGGTGTGGAAGGTTTACGCAGGACTACGTAGGCGGTGTGCAGCAGGCCGGTTGGGAGGACATGTTCGGCGCTTTAGGCCTATCGCAGCCTTCGGGCTTGCGGAGACGTGCCGATGACCCTGAACCTCACTGTTTCTTGTGCAGTTACCTGATCACGGCCGGGGCCTGGCGCGCAACATGCAGGTGTGCTTGGCGAGGCCGAGTGGCTTAATAATGGGGCGTACAGCGCGGGTGATCTTATGATGATGCCCACGCCGCGGCGGCTGCACAGCTCCGCCCTGCTGGACGAATTCCCGAACCTTGCGGCCTATGTTGCGCACTGGGAAGCGCGGCCTG
>CANEVG010000047.1 GCA_947442095.1 Sphingomonadaceae bacterium | reverse complement strand
TGCGCGTCGATACGGCCAAGATCGACCGGCGGCAGCGGATCGACGAGGAAGTCGCCGACTTTCGCGCCCGGCTGCAGCTTTTCGGCGGCCTTGAGGTCCACTTGCTTGAAGTAGTCCTCAACCTCTTCAACCACTTCGACCACGCGCCACAGACGCAGATCACCGGTGCGCGGATCGAGCTTGGCGCGAATGTCGTTTTCCGCGCCGTAGCGGTTGCGCGCGGACTTCTGGATCGCCTCTTCCATCGCCTCGATGACGATGGATTTGTCGATCATCTTCTCGGTCGCAACTGCGTTGGCGATCGCGAGCAGCTCGGCGCGGTTGGCGGAAATCGCACTGGCCATGGCTTAGTCTTCCTGTTCCTCGATAAACTCTTCCCCGTCCTCAACGATGTCCTCATCTGCACCAGATGCATCGAGCGGGCGGGAAGCGGCGATCAGCTTGTCCGTGAGGATAAGCTTGGCGTTGGCGACGAGTGCGAACGGCACGGCGTATACCACGCCTTCGTCCTCGATCGAAATGGTCTGTGTCTCGGCATCGAACCCGGCAAGATCGCCCCGGAAACGCTTGCGCGCGCCGAGCAGTTCGGCAAGCTCGATCCGCGCTTCGTGGCCGGTCCAGGCAGCAAAGTCCTTCGCGCGGGTCAGCGGACGGTCGATACCCGGCGAGCTAACCTCGAGCCGGTAAGCTTCCTCGATCAGCATTTCGCCCGCCGATTCCAGCACGTCCATACGGTCGGAAATGCGGTGCGAAAGCTCAGCGCAATCGGCGATGACCAGTTGCCCGGTCTCGGGCCGCTCGGCCATGATCTGGAGCGTGTGCTCCTCATCGCCGATCTCGCCGCCCTTGAAATAGCGCACGCGCACGAGATCAAGGTCGAGGTTTGCCACCTCTTCCGCCACGATCTCGGTAATGCGCGCCATATCGGCCATGCTTGTTCCTGTATCCGGCAAATGCAGCGGGAGCGGTGCCGGCCCCTTTCGGCGCCAGCCCTAACTTTGCCTTCACAATGTCGGGATGCATGCCCCTTACGTAGCGTGCCCGGAAAAGGCAAGCGCAAAGGTGGGAGCAGTCACATCCTGAAGATCAGCAAATATCACCATTCATTAGCGTCAAAGAATTGGCGCAGCGCCAAGCCCGATGCCCAGATTGGCCGACTTCCGCCATTCGCACCGTTTGGCACGGGCCATGCAGTGCTTGCTGCATCCGCCGGAGAGGCCCAGCGGCCCATCACTTGAACCAAGATGAGGACCAAGACCATGACCAACTTGCGCGCTTTCGCCACACCGATCGTCAACGCGTCCGCCGCTGTCGCCCTCTCGCTCGCCCTGATCAGCGGCACGGTGACCACCCCTGCCGCCGTCCCTTCCGTGGCCACTCCGGTCGCTGCCAGCATGGAGTATGCAGCATGAGCGACCTTAGCTTCGAGGACCGCCAAGGCCCCTCCACCTCGGGTTTCCGGCTCAACAAGCGCGACGGCAAGATCATGGGCGTCAGCGCCGGGATTGCCGATTACTTCGGCATCGACGTGACCTTCGTGCGCGTGGCCTGGGTAATCGGCACGCTGGTCGGCTTCGGCTCGCTAATCCTGATCTACCTCGCCATCGGCCTGATCGCGAATTGAGCGGCCCTGCATGACCCTCCCCATTTTCACGCAGTGCAAATCGGGAGGTGGCAGCCCGAAGGGCTGACGGAGGCGTTTCCACTTCTCCAGATCACGTCAGACCGGCGGCGGCATCAGCCCAATCAGCCGCAGCACCACCGCCTGCACCAGCATGACGCCAAGCCAGTATCCACAATCGATCAGCACGGCCCGCCCCGGCAGCGCACGAAAGCGGTAGGATGCGGCAATGCTCGGCACCACAAACCCCAGCCAGATCACGAAGGCGCTGCCCAGCGTCATCGTCCACACGCTGCCCTTGGGCGGCGCAAGGATCAGCGCACCCGCGAGGATCGCGCAGAGCCAGGCCTCGGCCACGAAGGCCAGCACAAGCGTTGCCGGACTGCCAATCCTGCTGCGATCCACTACGCCATAGTACAGCACGCCAAACAGCAGCCCCGCCAGCGTGGCCGCCAGAATGGGAACGCCGTTGATGACGATGTAGATCATCAGTTCTCTTCAGAAACGGCGAAGGGCGAGAAGCTGATGTCTGTGTCGAACACATCGACGCCTTCCTGCCGCTTGAGGAAGCCCACCACAGCATACGTGACGGGCGTGAGGAGAATTTCCCAGATGACCTTCAGCGCCCAATTGGTGATCATCACGTAGATCACGTCCGCCGTCTCCCACGTGCCGAGAAAGGCGATGGGATAGAACAGCGCGCTATCCACCGCCTGCCCGAAGATCGTCGAGCCCCAGGTGCGCGTGAACAGGTACTTGCCCCCGGTCCACACCTTCATCCGCGCGAGCACAAAGGAATTGACGAACTCTCCCGCCCAGAACGCAGCGACCGAGGCCAGCACGATGCGCCAGGTGCTGCCGAACACCGAATCGTAGGTCGTCTGGCAGACCGCGCCGGCCGACGTCTTCGCCACGATCTCGGCAAAGCGCGGATCGCCACTCGAAGCGCAGCCCCAACCGGCGGCAGGCGGCATGGCAACCACTACAAAGCTCATGAACGCCATGAACAGCAGCGCAAAGAAGCCCACCCATACACAGCGCCGCGCATGGGCATAGCCGTAGACCTCGGTCAGCACGTCGCCCAGCACATAGGATACCGGGAAAAACAGGATTCCCGCGCCGAAAGTGTAGCCCCACATGGTCGCCAGCTTGGCCGCGCCGATGAGGTTCGACAGCAGCAGGATCGCCACGAACGCGGCCATCAGGTAGTCGAAATAGCGAAAATGGCGGCGCGCACCGGCGCTGCCTTCGATGCGGGCCAATCGGATCTGGTTCATGGGATTTGTTGCTAACGCGATTTGCACGCGCCGCAAAGCGGCCTTATGAGGCACGTAAGCTGCGCGCCCTTAGCTCAGCTGGATAGAGCACCAGCCTTCTAAGCCGGTGGCCGCAGGTTCGAATCCTGCAGGGCGCGCCATTTTCCCAATTTGAAATGGCCCGCCCTGCATCTTGACCGGACTGCGGTATCAGAACCGCGCGCGCACCCCGATGGATGCGGTGCGCGGCGCACCGGGCTGCACCCACAGCGTGGAATAGCTATTGGCAAACCAGCGCCGGTTGAACAGGTTCTGGACCTCGCCGAATACCTCGATGTTCTTGGTCAGGTTGGCCCGCGCGAACAGGCGCACCAGCGTGTGCGAGGGCAGCATGAAGGCCGTGCCCGTCTCGCCCAATCGGGTGCCGACATGTTGCAGGCCGATCCCGATTCGCCCGTTCACCGCGCCGATTGCCATGTCATGCGCCAGTTGCACGTTCACCGTGTGGCGCGGAATGTTGAGCAGGCTGTCGCCGGATGCAATCTGCACCGAGTTGGGATCGATCACCGCCGAACGCGCCTCGGCATCGACGTAGGCATAAGACAGGCGCAGCTCGAGATTGCCGGGAAGCCGCCCGGTGAGATCGACCTCGGCCCCGCGGCTGCGCGCCTTGCCGATGGCAACCAGGAATCCGATGTTGACCGTGTCGGTCGCCAGAACATTGGTTTTGTCCATCTGGAACACCGCCAGCGTGCCGGTCAGCTTGCCGTCCAGCAGGCTGAGCTTCGCCCCGCCCTCGATCGACCGCGTGGTCTCGGGATCGAAGATCCGCCCTGCCGCATCCGTGCCGATGTTCGCACGGAAGCCTTCCCCATAGACCGCGTAAAGCGAAAGCCAGTCCGCCGTGTTGTAGACCAGCCCGACTTGCGGGCTGAACCGGTCTGCGCCGAGGTTGCTCTGCACCCCGGTAAGGCGGTTTTCGACGCGCAGTTTGACATGGTCGAAGCGCCCGCCGAGGCGCAGCTGCAGCCGGTCTGTCAGGCTGATCTGATCCTGTAGATAGGCACCGGTGGCGATCTGGATGTCGAGGCGGTTGGTGTTGGGCGCCGGCTCTGGCGGGGTGAAGCGGCCGTAGACCGGGTTCACGATATTGATGACATACCCGGCCTGATCACTGGGCGAGGAGGCGAGTGCTGGCGGCCTGCGACGGCGAAAATCCTGATCGTTATCAAACTCGTCATGATCCGCGCCCAGCAGGATGCGGTGTTCCATCCCGGCGAGCGTGAAGCGGCCGGAGAGCTCGGCGCGCAGCACGAGATGCTCGGAATCGTAGCGCCTTGAGCGCCGCTCGCGCGAGAGCGAAACCCCGTCGCGAAACAGCTTCTGGCGGGCACCGCCCAGCGCCGCGTCCGAAGATACGCCCGTCAGCTTGGTATCGCGGTAGCTGGCGCCCACCTGCACGCTCCAGTTGGCATTGAACGCATGTTCCAGCCGCAGTTGGTGGCCAAGCGCGCGCGCGACATGATCCCCGTCACCCGGCTCGCCGAGGAAGCGGTTGATCGGAACGATGCCGAAATTGTTGTTCAGCGCCACGATGCCCCGGTCAAACGGCGCTTCGGTGCGGGTCCATTCCAGGTCATAGGTCAGCCGCGTGCTGTCACCCAGCTTGAGCCCGACCGAGGGGAGAAAGCCCCAGCGGCGCGACGTGATCGTGTCGCGGAAGCTGTCAGCCTGCTCGCCATAGCCGATGAGGCGGACGGTGAGCGCATTGCCCAGCGCGAGGTTGAGGTCCGCCTCGCCCCGCACCCGGTCAAAACTGCCGTATTGCGCCGAACCGCTGCCAAAGGTTTCGCCGATCCGCGCCTGCTTGGTGACCAGATTGACCGTGCCGCCCGGCTCGCCTCGCCCATAGAGCGCTGCTGCCGGCCCTTTGAGCACTTCGATGCTCTCCAGCCCCGCCACATCGCGTGGGCCGCCAAAACCGCGTCCGCCATTGAACCCGTTGACGAGATAGCCGCTGGGCAGGTTCTCGTCGCCGACAAACCCACGCACCGCAAAGGCATCCCACATGCCGCCAAGATTGTTCTGGCGCGAAATCGAGGCATTGAAATCAAGCGCGTCGGTGAGGCGCAGCAGGTTGTTGTCCGCCAGCGTCTGCGCGTCGATGACCGCAATGGACTGAGGAATTTCGCGCGTGGTGAAATCACCCCGATAGGCTTGGCGAATACCGGTCACCACGACGGCTTCGGTATCTGCGGCGTTCTCGGCCCGAGCTGTGCCCGAAAGCAGGGTTCCGGCCAGCAGCCAGCAAGCGCTGCGCAAGAACGCGGTACGATTGCGAGATTTCATTTTGCCCCCTGGGGTTTCCTGTTCGAGACCAATGATACTATGTATCGTGGCGACGCCTTTGCGCAGGATGACATGTGCTGTCAACGATATGTTGTAACATAATATTGACTCGCAGAACTTTTACGGGAATTTGCCCAGCCATGACCCTGCCTGATCCATCCCAAACCGCCCGAGGCACCGCTGCGTCCACAAGCACACCGGCAAGTGCCCCGCTCCAGCCGATCGAAATGCGCGATGTAGAGCTAACGCGGGGATCGCGAACCGTGCTGTCGGGCCTCTCGCTGGATGTGAAAGCGGGCGAGATTTATGCCCTGCTGGGCGGCAACGGCGCGGGCAAATCGACCACGCTTTCGGCGCTGCTGGGGTTTCTCACTCCCACATCCGGCCTCATCCGCGTGTGCGGGTATGATCCGGCGGCAGAGGCAGACGCGGCGCGGCGGCGAACAGCCTACCTGCCGGAAAACGTCGCGCTCTACGACCTTCTGACAGCCCATGAAAACATCGCCTATTTCATGGCGCTCGCCGGGGCCGAACCGGAACGCGCCGCAATCGATGCAGCGCTGGATGCGGCAGGGCTGCAGCGCGAGGCGCGGGATCGGCGCGTTTCGGGCTATTCCAAGGGCATGCGGCAAAAAGTGGCCATCGCCATGGCGGTGCTGCGCGATGTGCCGGTGCTGCTGCTCGATGAACCGACCAGCGGTCTCGATCCGCGCGCCACAGCGGATTTCAACGCGCTGCTTGGCGGACTGAAGGCGCGCGGTACGGCAATCCTGATGGTTACGCACGATCTGCTCGGCGCGGCGGACTGCGCAGACCGGATCGGCTTTCTGGCGGAAGGCCGGATCATCGAGGAAGTGCATCCCGGCGAAGGCATCGATGTGCTCGCGCTGCACCACCGCTACGGTGAGCGGAGCGCGGCGTGAGCGCCCTGCGCCTGATTGCCTGGAACGAATGGCGGCTCATACGGCGCAGCGCGGTCGCGCGGGCGGCCTTGTTCATGCTGCTGGCGCTTTCAGCCATCGCCGCGTTCACCTCGATCGCGCACCGCGACGAGAGCGATGCCTTGCGCGCGCGGTTTCAGGCGCAGGCCGATGCGGAGTTCGATGGCCAGCCCGCGCGCCATCCGCATCGCATGGTCCACTATGGCCACTTCGTGTTCCGACCCCTTCCCGCGCTGGCCGCGTTCGATCCGGGGGTCGATGCGTTCACGGGCAGCGCCATTTTCCTCGAAGGCCACCGTCAGAACAGCGCCAACTTCGGCGATGTGCGCCAATCCTCGCTGCTCGCGCGGTTCGGGCAATTGACCCCGGCTTTTGTGCTGCAGGTGCTGGGGCCGCTGGTATTGGTATTCATCGGCTTCGGCACCATCGCGCGCGAAAGGGAAAGCGGCACGCTCCGCTTCCTGAAGGCGCAAGGCATAGCGGCGCGCACGCTGCTTGCGGGCAAGGCGTTGGCTATAGGCGGCATCGCGGCGCTACTGCTGCTGCCTGCGCTGCTTTCACTGGGCTGGCTGGTTCTGGCAGAGCAGGCGCCGCTGTCCGGAGCGCTGCTGCTGGCGGCCTGCTACACCGCCTATCTGGCGTTCTGGGTTGCGGCGGTGGTCGCGGCATCGGCCATCGCCCGGGATGCGCGCTCGGCGCTTATGGCGCTGCTCGGGCTATGGGCGCTGACCACGATCCTCATGCCCCGGATCGCGCCCGATATCGCGCTGGCGGCAACACCGCTACAGACACGGCTCGAAACCGATATCGCCATTCACGAAGACCTGCGCCGGATCGGCGATAGCCATAATCCCGATGACCGGCACTTCGCCGCGTTCAAGGCCGCCACGCTGGCGCGCTACGGCGTGACCAGCGTGGAGGATCTGCCGGTGAACTATCGCGGGCTGCTGGCGATGGAGGGGGAAAGGATCACCGCGCAGCTGTTCGGCGAATATGCCGCAGACCAGTCTTCGCGGCAGCGCCGCCAGGGCGCCCTCGCCACGGGCTTTGGCCTGCTAAGCCCCGCCATTGCCCTGCGCAGCGCATCGATGGCGCTGGCCGGCACCGATCTGGATGGCCACCAGCGCTTTCTGGATCAGGCCGAGGTCTATCGCTATGCCATCGTGCAGGGGCTCAACCGCCTGCAGGCCGAAGCGGTGACTTATGCCGACGATGGCAGCCGCAACAAGGACCCGGAAGCGGCCCGCCGCGTGCGGATCGACCCCAGGCACTGGCATGATGTGCCGGACTTCACCTATCGCGCGGCGCCGCTGGCCGAGCGCGTCCAGGCTGCCGCCCCCGGCATGGCGCTGCTGCTGTTCTGGCTGATCGCGGGCGTCTTCACGCTGCGTTTTGCGGCCCGCCGCATCGCCGAGGCGCTGTAATGTCGCTCCTGCGCCAAGAACTGCGCCTGTTCCTGCGCCAGCGCATCGCCTTGCCCGCGCTGCTGCTGATGCTGGTGCTCTCCGCTGCCAGCGTCGCCGTGGGCCTTGCCGAAATCGCCCGTCAGCATGATGTGATCGCCCGCATCCAGCCGAAGCAAGCGCAAGACGAAGGCACAGTTGCTGCATGGGCCGGCAAGGAAGGCGATGCCGGCAACGCTGCCTACTACACCTTCCACGCCACCTGGGACACGCCCTCGCCGATGGCTTTTGTCGCGCTCGGTCAGCGCGATGTGGCGCCGTTCGTGCTGCGCGTGCGTGCGCTGGCCCTCGAGGGACAGATCCATGAGAACGAGACCTACAACGCCGAACTCGCGCTGCCCGGCCGGTTCGACTGGGCCTTCGTGCTCACCTATCTGGCGCCGCTGCTGCTGATCGCGCTGCTGCACGATCTGTTTTCATCCGAGCGCGAGGCCGGACGCGCGGTCCTGCTGGCGGTGATGGCACGGTCGCAGCGCAGCTTGTGGCTCCGGCGGATCGCCTTGCGCGCGGGGCTGCTGCTGCTCGCGCTGCTCGTGCCGTTCGTGGTGGGCGCTGCAGTGTCGGGCACGCCCGGCAGCCAGGCTGCGCTGGTCGGCGCCATCGCCGCGGCCTATCTGCTGCTTTGGACGCTCGTGTGCCTCGCCGTGTCGCGCTGGCGGCAAAGTTCGCTCGCCAATGCCGCGTCGCTCGCCTCGGCGTGGCTGGCGATCACGCTGGTGCTCCCCGGCTTGGCCCTCCTCGCCATCAACAGCGCCATTCCGGTGCAGCAAGGCATCGAACTCACGCTCGCCCAGCGCGAGGCGGTGCATGCCGGATGGGACAAGCCCAAGGCTGCGACAATGCAAGCCTTCCTGCGCGATCATCCCGAATGGAAAGACAAGGCTGCATTCGCAGGCGGCTTCCACTGGAAATGGTACTACGCCTTCCAGCACCTTGGCGACCGCGCGGTGGACAGCAAAGTCGCGGCCTACCGCGCCGGGCTGGAGGCGCGCGATGCATGGACGCGGCGCACCGGATGGATCCTCCCCTCGGTCGGGTTACAAGTGGCAATCCACCGCCTGGCGCAGACGGACCTTGCCGCCCAGATCGCCTATCAGGACCGCATCCGCGCCTTCCACGCCGCGCTCCGCCGCTTCTACTACCCCTATATCTTCAGCGAGACGCCGTTCCGCGAAGCCGACTTCGCCAAGGCCCCGCGCTGGCGGGGTTAGCGGGAACCACGCGGTAGCCGCGGTGCCGAAGATTGAGGAAAATGGTGCGCCCGGCGAGATTCGAACCCACGGCCCCCAGATTAGGAATCCAAATTCTATGGTTTCGCAAAAATCCGCAATATTCCCTAATCATCTGATTAAAATATATTTTATGAGAAATTCGATCCGCAATGTTCCTTATATGTTCGATCGCATTTGCCCCGAAGTGCTACCTAAGGTATCAGGCGAAAGGTGACCTGGGCAGGGACCCTTATCATGGTGTCAAAGTTGACCGACGCAAAACTGCAGGGGCTAAAAGCGCCAGACAAAGGGCAAGTCGAGTACAGCGATAGCGATGTTCCTGGTCTACGGGTTCTTATCGGCTCATCCGGGACAAAGACGTTCATCCTGCGCAAGCGTGTGGGAGGCCGGATCCGCAACATCACTGTAGGTCGATACAGACCTCGGTTCGGTCTGGCTGACGCCCGCCGCAAAGCGCGGTCGCTTGTTAACGATCTCGAGGCTGGAAAAGCGCCGCCTGCTCCAGCGAGTGCCTCGAGCGCCACGGCCGGGACGATCCGTTCGATGATGCCGAGTTACCTGCGCTACAAGGAAAAGCGTCGCTATGGCCTCTGAAAAGACATTGAATGTCAAGAACCTTGCCGGGCTTGGTGCCGAACGCCTCGCGGAACTGGTGCTTGAACTGTCTGCAGGCGATGCTGCGGCCAAGCGTCGGCTGCGACTTGAACTTGCCAGTCGCAGCGGTGGAGCGGACGTTGCGACAGAAATACGCAAGCGGCTTGTTACGATTGCCAAGGCGCGTTCGTTTGTCGATTGGCGCAAGATCAAGGCGCTGGCGCTCGATCTCGAAACGCAGCGCATCGCGATTACGACGTATGTTGCGCCCGATGCACCGGCTGAGGCATTCGATCTATTGTGGCGGATCCTGGCGATGGCACCTTCGATCTATGAACGGAGCGATGACGGAAATGGCATGATCAGCAACGTCATTGCCATTGCGCGAGCCGACCTTGGCGCGATTGGCGAGAGAGCAAACCTTGCACCTTCGACACTGGCGGACCGGGTGTTTGAGGGAGTTGTCGCAAATGATTATGGCCAGTTCGATGGACTGATTGCGTTGCTGGCAAAATCACTAGGCCGCGACGGGCTGGAACTGCTGAAGGCCAAATTCGAAAAGCTGGCTGCGCAACCGCCGGTGCGCTCCAAAGACGGCGAACGGCGGATAATCGGGTATGGATCAAGTGGGCCGTTGTATGAAGATGATATCACGGTTCGCTATCATACACGGATGGTCCAATCCGCACTGACTGAAATCGCCGATGCACTGGGCGATGTCGACGGCTATGCGGTACTTTTTTCGGCGCAGGAGCGCACCAACCCCGCGATTGCCTCACGCATTGCCGAACGAATGTTGGCGGTGGGGCGGGCTGACGATGCCATGGCAGCACTGGCACTGGCCGAGCCCGATTTTCGCAAAGGCGGGCATTGGCCCGATTGGCAACGGATGTGGATCGACACGCTCGATGCATTGGGACGCGGCGAGGACGCACAAGCTGAGCGCTGGGCTATATTCGAGCGCACCTTGAACGCCGACTACTTACGCGCGCATATCAAGCGGCTACCTGATTTTGATGACGAAGAGGCAGAAATCCGTGCGCTCGCCTATGTCAGCCGATGGGCAAATTTCCATCAGGCACTGGCGTTTCTCATCAACTGGCCCGCGCATGATCTCGCTGCAAAGTTGGTCATAGCGCGGCAAGGCGAACTCGATGGCAATCACTATGAGGTGTTGACCCCCGGAGCTGAGGTGCTGGAACAGCGCCATCCACTTGCCGCGACCCTGATGCTGCGCGCGATGATCGACTATTCACTGATTCACGCCCGGACCAAGCGCTATGGCCATGCCGCCCACCATTTGCAGGCGTGCGAACATCTGGCCAAACGGATCGAGGATTTTTGCGATCGGCGCGATCATGCTGCCTATGTAGCGCATTTGCGCACGCTGCATGGGCGCAAGACCTCCTTCTGGAACGCAGCCTCCTGACGAGACCCGCGCCATGCAGGTCTCGAAAGGCTCCAAGCGCTCATTCCTTTCCGCAACGCTCAAATCGCCGCGCGCAATCGCTGCATAAGCACGTCGTTCCAGTCCTCGTCGGCACGCTCGGGCCGCTGGGTGACGATCCGCCGATCCTTGCGCGCATAGGCTTCGCGTGCGCGTTCTTCTGCGAGCAGGCCGCCGGCATCATTGTCGACGAAAAGAATGAGTTCGCGCACCGATTCCGGGATTGTGACCAGTCCGAAACGCTCGTTGCCGAGAGTTGCCCAGCAGGGGGTCCCGAAAAGTTGCATTGCTGAAAGCGCGCTTTCGGCGCCTTCGGCGAGACCAAGGCGCCCCGTTCGTGGGAACGCCAGGCGCACTGCGCCAGAACCGAGACTGCCGAGCGCTCGCTTGGGCTGTTCGAACCTTGCGAGACAGTCGCCGGCGGGGTTGAGGAAGGTGCGGTGAAGCGCGAGGATTCCTGCATCATTGCGCACCGCCGCCACCATCGCCGGAAGGAACTGCACAGAGCCCTTGGGTCCGAGCGGCATACGCGGATGAAAGCGCACCTCGGACGATGCGACCGTGATACCTCTTGCCGAGAGGTAGCGAGCGGCCGAGCTGCCCGCGAGGAGGGTGGCCTCGCGCCATAGCCTTACCGCGTTGCGGTCTGCGATTTCGTGACGCGGCTTGGCTGCGATCGGGCCCCCCGAACCGTCAAACAGGTCCGAGATCCGCATCCCAAGTTTGGCCATGCCCTCTATGACGGCCTCATTGGTACAGCCGGCAAAGCAATGAACCAAGATCGCGCGCTCACCGAGCGTAATGCTGAGGGAGGGGGTACGATCAACGTGGGCCGGGCAGCGACACATACCGCGCGAGCGGGACCATTTCCCGCTCAGTGCCTCGACGATCATGCGAGCGCGGGCCTCGAGCGTTTCGCGGCTGTGAACTTGGGACATGGCACATCTCCATTCTGGCATGCCTCCACCCGCGCAGCCTCCGCTCTGCGCTGCCATCAATGCGTTTTCCTACACATTTTGTTCTGTATATGTTCCAGATCGATTCGGCTATAGAAGGAATCGAGATATGAGACAGAGATGGGCAACGATTGCTGCGGCGGTGACGGGATTAGCGCTCACCGCCCCTGCTCAAGCGCGGGAGAAAGCGGTCACTGGCGCTGCCGCTGTACTTGAAATTGGACCTCAAGGCTTCCGTGTGGCCGAGGCGTCAAAGGGTTTCCAATTGGTCGAACATGGTATCTGGAAACGTCCCAAAGATACTGCCTTGCCCGCCGCGGTTATCGTCGAAGCGGGCCGGATCCACCTTCCCTACAGCTACGCGAAATCCGCAAGCGAGAGGCCGCCGGGTTTTCGCAGGGCAAGCTACCTTCCCCATGTCTACGCTGCGGAGACACAGTATGGGTTACCGGCGGGCCTTCTCGACGCGTTGGTATGGACAGAGTCCCGGTATAATCCTTTGGCGATCAGCAAAGCTGGTGCCGCTGGGTTGGGACAGCTGATGCCGGGAACCGCCCGCGATCTTGGGATTACAAACCGCTTTGACCCAATGGCTAACATCTTCGGTGCAGCGCGGTATCTGCGCCAGATGCTCGACAGGTTCGGGGCAGTGCATCTGGCTATCGCTGCCTACAATGCTGGTCCTGGCGCGGTAGAGCGTGCTTCCGGCATTCCGCACAATGGTGAGACGCCGGCCTATGTGCGCAATGTGCTGCGTCATTGGCGGTTCTGAAAAGGGGTTGGTTGTATGACCCAAACGAAACAGCCTCCAGAAAACCCGGGACGCTTCAGGGCGATCTGCAAAGGCAATAGCTCGGGCTTTGCCCAACAATTGCGATCGTCGATCATTCGAGGCTCCGGCACCAAATGGTCGGTGCAGATCGTTCTGCGCAAAAGCGCCATTTTTTCTATGACTTAGGCTGCAAAGGAAGCGGGGGCACCTTGGCACGTATCGGCCATAGCTGAGCTGCGGGTTTGGACCCCCAAGTGTTTGTCGCTTTAAACCATTTTGGTCGAAAATCAGTTCTTTCCTTGATCAAGAACATTTGTAAGGCTCAACCATAGACAATGCAGGGGGCCGTCAATGAGAGCAGGATTCTTCGCAGTGGCACTTATAGCTTGTGCTACCGCTGCAAACGCAGAGCCATTATCTCTGGACACGATTGTTTCGCTTGCGAAGGCTGGGCTCGGCGATGAGGCTATCGTTGCCAAGATTCGGTCGAGCGAAACGCACATGGACCTCTCTGTCGATGAAATGATCGACCTGCGGTCAAAGGGGCTATCAAGCTCTATCATAGCGGCGCTACTCACAAAGCCCGCCCCGAGCGCGCCTGCTGCACTTTCAGTAGACAGCCCTGATCCCATGGCCGGGCATCCAGCGGGTGTATATCTGCTCAGTAACACTGCACAAAAGATGCAGCGAATTGATCCGACAGTCTCAAATCAGGCAAAAACCGGGGGAATCCTTGGCTATGCTTTGACTGGTGGAATCGCGTCACTTAGCGTCAAGGCCTCGATCCAGAACGAAACTGCGCGGGTACACGCAAATGAGACGCTACCGACCTTCTATTTCTTTTTTGATGAATCCAACCCCAGCCTGGCTGTCGCCAATACAGCTTGGGCTGCTGGAAACGCAGCTACTGTCACTTCTCCAGCAGAGTTTACGTTGATACGCCTCACAAAGAAACAAGGTCGCCGAGAAGCACGCGTTGGCACTGCCAACATTGGTGGAGCGAAAACCGGTGTGATGGACAAGGAACGCATCAGCTTCGGCTATGAGTTGGTCCGTCCAGGCGTATTTAGGGTCAAGCCCGACGCGGCGCTTGCAGCAGGCGAATATGGCTTCATCTATTCAATCGTAGGGGGCGGCACAGGCGGCGCGGTAACGGCTAGAATATTCGATTTTTCTATCTGATCAAACTGCGTCAGAGGGTCCTACTGATCACTGCGGGGCGCT
>CANEVG010000046.1 GCA_947442095.1 Sphingomonadaceae bacterium | reverse complement strand
GCCGAAGCGGCAGACGCGCTGGCCCGCAAGCTTGCCGATCTGGACACCGCTGTGGAAGCCCAGCGCCAGCGCCAGCTCGAGGAAGCCCGGCTTCTGGGCAATCATTGCGATGCGATTGCCGAGCGTGTTGCCGCTTTCACGGCCACCTTGCGCATATCCGGCGAGCAGAGCGACGCAACGACGGACGCGGTCGACCGCGCGCTGGCCAAGGTCAACCAGCGGCTGATCGACATGCGCGAAGCCTTGGCCGGTACGGACGGGCACATCGATACGCTGTCCGATTCGGCGGTACGGCTGCTCGAACTGATCCAGGCGGGCAGCGAACACGCCAGCACCCGGCTGCCCGAAGCGCTTGGCACCGCTGAGGCTGGGCTTGGAGGTTTTGAAAACCGCATCAATGATTTGCGCAGTACGCTTGGCAATGCAACTGAGAATGGCCGCGCCTTGTCGCAGCATGTCGAGACGACGCGCACCGACCTTAAGGCTGCGATGGCCGAGATGGCGCGTCTGCAGAAAACCTTTGTCGGCCATGCGTCCGAGCAGCAGACAAGGCTGGACCAGCTGCGCGGCCTGCTGGCGTCTGCACAGCAGGAAAGCGAGGCCCTGACGCAGGAGATCGACAGCCGCATGTCCGGTGCGATTGCCAGCCTGACGGATGCCGCCGGGCGCGTGGGCGAGGATCTGCGCGGCGGCGCAACCCGTGAGATCGAGGCCCTTGCCGAAAAGCTGGGCGAGGAAAGCAACGCGGCCATCGTGCGCGTGCTGCAGGGCCGGGGCGCGGAGCTCATCGCCCGGCTGGAAGACGCGATCGACAATGCCGCCTCGGCCAGCCGCGAAACCGCGATCCAGATGCGGGACCAGCTCGCCAAGGTCGATGAATTGGCCGGCAACCTAGAAAACCGCGTCACACGCGCACGCGAACGGGCCGAGGAAGACGTCGACAACGATTTTGCGCGGCGCACCGCGCTCATCACCGAATCGCTCAATTCCACCTCGATCGACATTGCCAAAGTGCTCTCGGCCGATGTCTCGGAAACCGCCTGGGCCTCATACTTGCGCGGCGACCGCGGCATCTTCACCCGGCGCGCCGTCAGCCTGCTCGACAACACCGAGGTGCGCGCGGTTCAGCAGCATTACGAAGCCGACGCCGAGTTCCGCGGCCATGTGAACCGCTACATTCACGATTTCGAATCGATGCTGCGCCAGCTGCTTTCGACGCGCGACGGCCACGCTTTGGGCGTGACGCTGCTCTCCTCCGACATGGGCAAACTCTATGTCGCGCTGGCGCAGGGGATCGAACGGCTGCGGACGTGAGCTAGAGGCGCTTCCACATCAGCGCTTCATCGGCGAATATGCCATCGCGGCAGACTGAGTCTGGTTCGGTGCCATAGAGCTCAAAGCCATGCCGTTCATAGAGCCGCCGCGCGCGGACGTTGTCAGCCATCAAGGTCAGCTGCAATTGCCTCAGCCCAAGCGCGACGCCGCTGGCGACAAGTGCCTCCAACAACTGGTCTGCAGCCCCTGTTCCCCTTGCGCCGGGCGAGACATACATGCCCCAGATCAGTCCTTTGTGATCAAGCTTGGCGCGCGCGTCGCGTGAGAGACCGCCAATCGCCAACCATTCGCCATCATGCTGGACGGCGTAGACATGCTCTTGCTCCAGCCGCTGCGCCCATGCGGCAAGTGGTACCTTGGCATCGTCGGCAGCCGACGTGCGGAAGCTGGCAGCCTCTTGTGCCAGCGCTGTCTGGCGCATTGCCACGAAGCGCGCGGCATCATCGGGTCCAAGGCGTACACTTTCCATAGATGGACGATGGCTGCGGCTTTGGGCGGAATTGTGGCAGGATACTTTGGCCAAGAACGCGCCTCAATGAAAGTCGCGCGACTTGGGGATTACCCGCACATTGCGGGGATGCCCGCGTGCGGGCGGCGGGACCCGGCCCGGAACCAGGCGATTGACCTCGTCAGCGCGGGCCATCGCGGGCTCCAGCGGATCGTCAGAGAGGCGCGCAAGGCCTTCGCTCGCATCGAAGAGGTGCTGGGCGATCACGTGGATAACCTCGTCGTCGTATTCCACGCGGCCGCGCACTTCCATCAGCCGCGCGCCCATCACCACGCTGCGCTGTTTTTCCTTGAGATCGGGCCATATCACGAGGTTGATCACCCCGGTCTCGTCCTCAAGCGTGATGAAGCACACCCCCTTGGCACTGCCCGGCTGCTGGCGCACCAGCACCACGCCCGCCACGCGCACCATCGAGCGCAGCTTCCGGTCTCTCAGATCTGCCGCGCGCACAAAGCCGCGCTCGGCAAGCTCAGGTCGCAGGAAAGCCATGGGATGCGCCTTCAGCGAAAGCCGCTGCGTCTGGTAGTCGGCGACGACTTCCTCGGATAGCGGCATGACCGGCAGACGGGTGCGTGCGCGCTCCTCCCCCTCCTCGCGCGCATCAGCCGCAGCGAACAGCGGCAAAGCATTGGCGGCGATCAGGCTGCGCGCATCCCACAGCGCCTGCCGCCGCGCGAGGCCCATCGAGCCGAACGCATCTGCCGCCGCGAGCCGCTCGACGATTGCGGGCGAAAGCCCGGCGCGCACTTTAAGCGCCATAACATCGGCAAATCGCCCTCCCGCCTCGCGCGCCGAAACAAGCGCGGCGGCGACATGTTCGGGTAGGCTATCGATTTGCCTGAGGCCGAGGCGCAAGGCCTCACCCTGCTGTTCCAACGTGCAGTCCCACATCGACCGGTTCACATCCACTGGCAGCACCACCACGCCATGCTCAGCCGCATCGCGCACGATCTGCGCGGGCGCGTAGAAGCCCATGGGCTGCGAATTGAGCAGCCCGCAGGCGAACGCCGCCGGATAATGGCACTTCAGCCAGCTGGAAACATAGACGAGGTGCGCGAAGCTGGCGGCGTGGCTTTCGGGAAAGCCGTATTCGCCGAAGCCACGGATCTGGTTGAAGCAGCGCTGCGCGAAATCGCGGTCATAGCCGCGCGCGGTCATGCGCTCGACCATCATGTCCTGCAGTTCATCGACCATGCCCCGGCTGCGGAAGGTGGCCATGGCCTTGCGCAGCCGGTTGGCCTCCGCACCGGAGAACTTGGCGGCATCGAGCGCGATCTTCATCGCCTGCTCCTGAAAGATCGGCACGCCAAGGGTACGCGCGAGGATCGAGGTCAGCTCGTCCGGCGGGCCGAAGGCGGGACCGGGCGCAGGAATACTCACCGCCTCCTCGCCGCGCCGCCGCCTGAGATAAGGGTGCACCATATCCCCCTGGATCGGCCCCGGGCGCACGATCGCCACCTGGATGACAAGGTCATAGAACTCGCGCGGGCGCAGGCGCGGCAGCATGTTCATCTGCGCGCGGCTTTCCACCTGAAACACCCCCAGCGAATCGCCCTTGCGCAGCATGGCATACGTCTCGGGGTCCTCGCGCGGCACGGTGGCAAGCGTCAGGTCGCGGCCATGATGCGCGCCCAGCAGATCGAGGCATTTGCGGATGCAGGTGAGCATGCCCAGCGCCAGCACATCGACCTTGAGGATGCCTAGCGCCTCGATATCGTCCTTGTCCCACTCGATGAAACTGCGCTCGGGCATCGCGCCATTGCCGATCGGTACCGTCTTGGTCAGCGGGCCTTGCGTGAGGATAAAACCACCGACATGCTGCGAAAGATGACGGGGCATGCCAATCATCTGTTCGGTGAGCTTCAGAACCCGCTTGAGGTGCGGATCGGTGAGATCGAGTCCGGCCTGCGCCACGTTCTTCTCGGCAATCTCGCTGCCCCAACCGCCCCACACGGTGCGCGCGAGCACTGCCGTCACATCTTCGGATAACCCCATCGCCTTGCCCACCTCGCGGATCGCCATGCGCGGGCGGTAGTGGATCACCGTGGCGCAGAGCCCGGCGCGCTGGCGGCCGAAGCGGCGGTAGATGTACTGGATCACTTCCTCGCGCCGCTCGTGCTCGAAATCGACGTCGATGTCGGGCGGTTCCTTGCGCTCCTCGGAAATGAACCGGTCAAACAGCAGAGCGTGACGTGCGGGGTCGACTGCGGTGATCTCAAGGCAATAGCACACCGCCGAATTGGCCGCGGAACCACGCCCCTGACACAGGATGGGCGGATCTATATTACGTGCAAAATCAACAATATCCTTGATGGTCAGAAAGTAGGTTGCAAGGTTCAGCTTGCCGATCAGCGCCAGTTCGCGCGCCAGCGTATCGCGCACAGATTCAGATACGCCGGATGGATAGCGCCCTGCCGCCCCGGCCCAGGTCAGCCGTTCAAGCCATGTCTGAGGTTCATGGCCTTCGGGGCAGATCTCCTCCGGGTATTCATAGCGCAGTTCTTCAAGGCTGAACCGGCAGGCATCGGCCAGATCGCGCGCGGCGGTGATGGCATGGGGCCAGCGTTCGAACAGGCGCACCATCTCGGCAGGGGACTTGAGATGCCGCTCGGCATTGGGGTGCAGCAGGTGCCCCGCGCGCGCCACTGTGGTCCTATGACGGATCGCGGTCATCACGTCCTGCAGGGGTCGCCGCGCGGCCTCGTGATACAGCACATCGTTGGTGGCCAGAAGCGCGAGCCCGTGCGTGCGCGCCATGGCGTCCAGCGCGCTGATCCGCGCCACATCATCGCCGCTGTAGAGATAGCTTGCAGCCAGGTGGCGCAAGCTGGGCAGGCTGTGGACAAGATGGGGGACAAGTGCAGGAAAAGGCAGGGATACTTCTCTCCCCTCCCACATGCGGAAGGGGTCGGGGGTGAGCTGATCGGGCGCGGCGTCTGGCTCTGGCCTACCCCTAACCCCTCCCGCGAGCGGGACCACGTTGCTTTCCACTTCGATCGTAAACACCTGGTCCAGATGGCGCGGCGCTAGCAGCACGAGGTGGACGCCTTCTGCATGTGCCGCAAGCAGCGCGAGGTCGATCTCGCACACCCCCTTGGCCTGCCAGGTGCCGTCAAGCCGCGCCATGCGTCCGGCAGAAATCAGCGCGCAAAGCTGCCCATAGGCCGTGCGGTTTGCAGGATAGGCAAGGAAGGCGAGGCCCTCGGTCGTCTCGATCCGGCAGCCGATAACGGGCCTGAGGCCAAGCGTCTGCGCCTCGCCGTGGATGCGCACCACGCCCGCCATCGAATTGGCGTCGGCCACGCCCATGGCGTCATAGCCGAGCCGGTGCGCGGCGAGCACGAGATCGACCGGATCGGACGCGCCGCGCAGGAATGAGAAGCAGGTGGCGAGGCCGAGTTCTACAAACGGGGCGCGCAGCGGTGCGCGCGCCTCCTCATCAGGTGCGACATGCCGCCGCGCCGGGGTGAGCGGCGTGTCAGGCATGTGGCGTCATGGCGGCGCGTATCACGCGCAGAGCCCCTGCAGAAACCATTCGGGCGCGCCGCCGCGGCCGTCGCTGGCAAGGCCGTGGCGATAGATCCAATAGCGGCGGCCGGTGCTGTCTTCGATCCGGTAGTAATCACGCAGCCGCACCGTGGAGCGTTCGCGCCACCATTCGGGCGCGATGCGCTCGGGCCCTTCGGCGCGCGCGATCTCGTGCACCCCGCCGCGCCAGCGGAACAGGCGGGGGAGCCCGTCGGGCGCTTCATAGATCACCGCGATCGGTTCAGGCCGGTCGAGCAGCTTGAGGGGCCGCTCGTGGAACGCGAAGTCTTCCTGAAGGCCGGGCAAGGGTTCCAGCGCCGGGGCCCAGCGCTGCGCGCGTTCGGGCAAGTGGCTGGCGCGCGGCAACGGGCGGCGCACGGCCTCTGCGCCCAGCCGCACGGTCAGCCGGTCGATACAGGCGGCAAGGCTGGTGCCGTGCTGCTCGGCCGCCGCATCGAGTTCGGCCTGACCCATGACGAGCGGCTCGGTCCACGGTGCGCGCAAGCGGACGAGTTCGATGCCGAAGCCCGCATCGAGATCATCGAGCCGCGCGGCGAACAGGCGGCAAACATGCGCGGGATCGCGCGCTGCTGCGGCCATTTCGAGCCGCCGCACGAGCACTTCACCATCGACCTTCCATGAGGCCAGTTCGAGCCGCCGCGCGCCCTGCCCCAATCCTTCGAGCAGCCGCGCCATGTCCGCCGCCAGATCGGCGACCACGCGGTCGAGCAGTTCGCGGTGGCGAATCGGCTCGGCAAGGCGGCGCTGAACCATGGGCATTTCCGTGCCGATCACCGGCAGCAAGGGTTCGGGCACGCGGCCCAAGAGCTGGTCGAGCCGCACCAGCGGGTTCGCACCGGGCGAGCGGCGATTGCGGAAGCGCCGAGCCAGGGCCTCACGCCCGATGCCCGCGAGATCACCCAGCCGTTTCAGACCGAGGCGGCGCAGGAGGAGCAGGACGTCATCATCAAGCCGCAAGGCCGCGACGGGCAGCGCAACGAGGCGGTCCATCGGGTCATCGCCTTCCAGAATCGCGCCATCCGGCCCGGAGTGCGCGCCATAATGCGCCAAGGCCCAGGCCGCGCCTGCCGTTGGCGCGATGGCAGCGCGCGCGGCAAGGCCTCGCGCTGAGAACTGCCTGCGCGCATCGGCGAGCAGCGCGCCCTCGCCGCCGAACAGATGCGCGGTGCCAGTGGTGTCAATCACCAGCCCGTCTGGCGCATCAAGCGCGCTCCATGGGCCCCAGCGCTGCGCCCACAGCGCGAGGCGCTCCAGAAACGCAAGATCGCCCGCCGGATCAGCCGGGCGCACGGCAAGCGCGGGGCAAAGCGTGCGCGCATCGGCCAGCATGACGCCAGTGCGCACGCCCTGCGCCATGGCGGCAGCATTGGTGGCGGCGATGCGCGGGCCGTGCGCGGTTTCGGCAATCAGCGCGAGCGGCGCGGCGTCCGCCGCGGCCAAAGCCTCTGGCCCGCGCGCGCAGCCTTCAGCCAGCCGCCAGCGATCGAGCGCCAGATCCACGCACCAGATCGCCATGATCCGGCGCGGAAGTGGTGATGACAGGGTCGCTGGCGAGTTCGATACCGTCATCGCGCAAGGTCCAGTGTCCGGGTTGAAAGGTGTGGGCGCGGAACAATTCGGCTGACCATGTGGCCTTGCCGGGGGCCTGCGGGTTCCAGCGCGGCGGCGGCGAAGGCGCGGCGGCGGCCCGCCAACGCATGCGGGCTGAACCGAGATCGGCGCGCGCATCGAGCCGCACCAGCCACAGCGCGGTGCCGTGCTTTTCCGCCGCAAGGCTGAGGCGGCGCGAGGCGGTGAAATCGAGGCTGCGCGGATTGCCTGCGATCTCCCCGATCACGAACACCAGATCGCGGCAGCGCAGCCCTTCCTCGAGCGCGAACAGCGCGTCCTCCGGCGTGGCGGCGGCAACATGGATCAGGCGGTGGCGCAGATGGACCGGAAGCCCGGGGCGATAGGGTCGGCCGGAAAGCCGCATTGCCGCCTTGTCCTGCACCCAGAGCCATGGGCGCTGGTCGTCCTCTTCCCTCTGCAGGGCATCGCGCGCGAGGGCCAGCGCCAGCCCCGCCCCGCTCGCGTCCCCCGCCGCCGCAAACACTTCGGCATGGCGGCAACCGGTCGCGAGCCCTGCCCGCCAGCGCGCAGACTTGGCAGACGAGGCAAGCCCGCGCTGCAATCCGGCGGGCAGCGCCGAAGATGGCAGGGATGGGGACAAGACAGGGGCAGATGCGAGCGGGGTGATTCGGGACATGTTCCCATTATGTTCCAATCACCATTCCATGCAAGCGCTCTCCCCACACTTCCTTCCAGGCGAAAATGGGCTTTCCAGGCAAAAGGGCCGCCTCTCCTGAGAGAAGCGGCCTTGAAGCGCCCGCGCTGAAACCCCGATCAGTTGATCGGCGGCACCGGCTGCGGCGGGATATCGCTGTCATCCTCGTGCACCTCGACCATGCCGCGCCCGACATGGCTGCGGCTGCGGCTATAGGCGAAATAGACGACAAGCCCGATAACCGCCCAGATCACGAAGAGCTGCTGGCTCTTCCAGTCGAGCTTGTAGAACAGGTAGAGGCAGCCCGCGAGCGAGAGCGGTGCGGTAAGGTAGATCGCCGGGGTGCGGAACGGACGGTGGCGCTCCGGCTCCTTGCGGCGGATCACGATCACCGCGATCGAAACCGCTGCAAAGGCGAACAGCGTGCCTGAGTTGGAGATATTGGCGAGCAAGCCCACCGGGAAGAACGCTGCAAACAGCGCTACGAACACGCCGGTGATGATCGTGATCACGTGCGGGGTGTTGTAGCGCGGGTGGATCTTCGAGAACACTTCTGGCAGCAGCCCGTCGCGGCTCATCACGAAGAAGATACGGGTCTGGCCGAACATCATCATCAGGATGACCGAAGGCAGTGCGAGGCCGGCTGCAAGGCCGATCAGGTTGCCGATCTGCAGGTAGCCGATCTCGCGCAAGGTCCACGCCAGCGCTTCCTTCGAGCAGACCACCGCCTGATCCGCGATCGCGGCGCACTGCTGGGCCAGTTCCGGGCTGCCCGGCTCAAGCCCGACACCACCCACCATGACCGGTTGTGCGCCGACCGAACCGATCACACCTGCCGCCACCAGCAGATAGAAAATCGTGCAAATGCCAAGGCTGCCGATCAGCCCGATCGGCATGTTGCGCTGCGGATTCTTGGTTTCCTCTGCCGCTGTGGAAACCGCATCGAAGCCCACATAGGCAAAGAAGATCGAAGCCGCCGCCGCACCGATGCCGGAAAAGCCGAGCGGGGAGAACGGCTCGAAATTCTCCATCTTCATCACCGGCACCGCCAGAATGACGAACAGGGTAAGCGCTGTAACCTTGATAGACACCAGTATCGCATTGACCGAGGCGCTTTCGCGCGTTCCGATGACCAGCAGCCAGGTGACAAGGCCCGCAATCAGCATGGCCGGCAGGTTGATCACCCCGCCGTCATAAGGCCCGCGCACAAGCAGATCGGGGATATTGATGCTGAACGCGTTCTCGATAAGGCCGACGACATAGCCTGACCAGCCGACCGAGACCGCGCCTGCCGCCACCGCATATTCCAGGATCAGCGCCCAGCCGACCATCCATGCAACCAGCTCGCCCATCACGGCATAGCTGTAAGTGTAAGCCGAACCCGAGACCGGCACCATCGCGGCCATTTCGGCATAGCACAGTGCCGACACCGCGCAGACGAACCCGGCGATCATGAAGCTGATCATCATGCCCGGCCCGGCCTTCTGGGCGGCTTCGGCGGTCAACACGAAAATGCCAGTGCCGATGACCGCACCAACACCGAGCATGGTAAGCTGGAAAGCGCCGAGCGAGCGGTGGAGCGATTTCTTCTCGGCTGTGGCAAGAATGGCGTCGAGTGGTTTGACGCGACCGAACATTGAAGTCTCCTGCCTTGGTCCGGAGCGCAAATCCCCTGCCGCGCGGCTCGCGGGCAGGATCATGACTGGCCGGAAACCAGGTTATTGCCTTTATTGCTAGCGCCGCCATGCCGCGCCGCAAAGCGGTTTTTCCCCAGCCCTGTTTCCCGCTTTGCGCGTTTCGCCCTGAAGTCGGGCCAATCGGCTCGCCCGGCGCATCGCCGCGCTTCCACCGCAGCGCAAAAAACACTAGAAGCGCGGGCCAACAGGCAGGAAGCCAAGATGTCCACCACTTACGTCCTCGACACCGCCACCAGCCGCGCGCACCCCACTCCGGCGCCGATGAAGCGGCTCAACATCCCGGGCATTCGCCAGCGCAAGGTGGACGGGGTGACAACACATCCGGTGGTCATGCTCACCGCCTACACCGCGCGGCAAGCGCAGCTTCTCGATGAGCATTGCGATCTCCTGCTGGTGGGGGATTCGCTCGGCCAGGTAATCTATGGCCTGCCCTCCAGCGTTCCCGTCACGCTCGACATGATGTGCGCGCATGGCGCGGCGGTGGTGCGCGGGTCCTACCATGCTGCTGTCGTGGTCGACATGCCCTTCGGCACCTACGAAGGCTCGCCCGAACAGGCCTTTGCCAGCGCCTCGCGCGTGCTCAAGGAAACTGGTTGCGCAGCGGTCAAGCTGGAAGGCGGCGCGGCGATGGCCGAAACCGTGGCCTTTCTGACGGCGCGCGGCATTCCGGTGATGGGCCATGTCGGCCTCACCCCGCAGGCGGTCAACGTGCTGGGCGGCTACAACGCGCGCGGGCGCAGCGCGGCAGAAGCGGAAAAGATCGTGGGCGACGCCAGCGCGATTGCTGAGGCGGGAGCCTTTGCCATTGTTGTCGAAGGCGTGGTCGAGCCGCTTGCGGTGGCGATCACCCAGGCCGTGCCCTGCCCCACCATCGGCATCGGCGCTTCGGCGCAGTGCGACGGGCAGGTTCTCGTCACCGACGACATGCTCGGCATGTTCGAGCGCACCCCCCGCTTCGTGAAAATCTACGAAAACCTGGCTGAAACAATTTCGGCCGCTGCCGCTGCTTATGCAGCCGAAGTGCGCGCCCGCACGTTTCCGGGGGTGGAACAGACCTACCAGCCGAAGTAAGGGCAGATTTCACGCAAACAGCTTTCCTCCTTTCAGCACGAGACCCAATTGCTCAAGAACTTCGGCGGATCGATCGCCTTCACGTTCGTCTGCCTCGTACTGGCCGCCGCTTATGGCTGGTTCCAGACCGGGTCCGTGGCTGCCACCTTGGCAATGCTGTGGATCGTGGTCATGCTCTCGGTACTCGAGATCTCGCTGTCGTTCGACAACGCAGTGGTCAACGCATCGGTGCTGAGCGACATGGACGAAGTCTGGCAGCAGCGCTTCCTCACTTGGGGCATGGTCATTGCCGTGTTTGGCATGCGGATCATTTTCCCGCTCGCCATCGTGGCGATTGCGGCCGGAATTGGGCCGATCGAGGCGGTGCGCATCTCGCTTACCGAACCGGCGCGCTATGAGGAGATCGTCTCGGGCGCGCATATTGGCATTGCGGGTTTTGGCGGCGCGTTTCTGGCCATGGTCGGCCTCTCGTTCTTCTTCGACGGCGAGAAGGAGGTGCACTGGATCCAATGGCTGGAGCGCAGGCTGGCCCTGATGAGCGAGATCAAGGCCGCCGAAATCGCCATCCTGCTGCTGGTGATCTATGGCATCTCGTTGCTGCTCCCGCCCGAGGATGCCCTGACTTTCCTCGGCGCAAGCGCACTCGGGATTGTCACGTTCATTGCGGTCGAGGCCATCGGCACCTTGCTGGAAATGCGCGATGCCGCGCAGAAAGCAGCCGGGCAAGTCGTCCACGCAGGCCTTGCGGGCTTTCTCTATCTCAATGTGCTCGATGCCTCGTTCAGCTTTGATGGCGTGATCGGGGCGTTCGCCCTTTCCAACAACATGGTCGTGATCGCGCTGGGCCTTTCGATCGGCGCGATGTTCGTGCGTTCACTCACTATCCTGCTGGTGCGCCAGGGCACGCTGGCCGAGTATCGCTACCTTGAGCACGGTGCGTTCTGGGCGATCATCGCGCTGGCGGGGATCATGCTGGGCTCGGCCTATGCTGAAATTCCCGAGACGATCACCGGCCTGATCGGCGCAGCATTGATAGGCCTGTCGATGTGGTGGTCCGTCCGCCACAAGCGCAAGTTCCCGGATGGCGAGATCGAGGACGCGCTGCGGGCGGAGTGAGCCGCTCCTACCCCATCGACTCCGACGCCAGCCGCGGCGCGGGCGCGGGCGTGCCAAGGAAGCGCGGTGCGGGTGCGGGCATGGTCATCCCGCCATCCTCCACGAACATGCCGCGCGCGGCGTTGTGCGGGTGGTGCGGCGCTTCCTTGAGGCTCAGCACCGGCGCGAAGCAGATGTCGGTGCCGTCCATGATCGCCTGCCATTCATCGCGTGTCTTGGTGGCGATCATCGCCGCGACCTTGGCCTTGAGCGCGGGCCATTCCGCCTGGTTCATCTGTGCGGCAAAGGCAGGATCAACGCCCAGCCCGCTCTTCTCCATCAGCAGCGCATAGAACTGCGGTTCGATCGAGCCAAGCGCGATCCACTTGCCGTCGCTGGTCTGGTAGGTGTCATAGAAGTGCGCGCCGCCATCGAGCAGATTGACCCCGCGCTCATCCTTCCACTGGCCGTTGCCGAAAAAGGTCCAGGTCATTGCCGAAAGGATCGCCGCGCCATCGACCATCGCGCAGTCGATCACCTGGCCAGTCCCGCTGCGCTGCACGGCGAACACCGCTGCCATCACGCCGAACGCCATCATCATACCGCCGCCGCCGAAATCGCCCACGGCATTGACCGGGAACTGCGGCTTGCCGCCAGCCGCGCCATAGGTGTGCAGGGCGCCGGCCAGTGCGATGTAGTTGATATCGTGTCCCGCGAGCGGCGCCATCGGCCCCTCCTGACCCCAGCCGGTCATGCGCCCGTAGATCAGCCTGGGATTGTCTGCGAGCAGCACATCAGGCCCAAGCCCCAGCCGCTCCATCACGCCGGGGCGGAAGCCTTCGATAACCACGTCGGCTGTGCGCACCATTTCGCGGATCTGCGCAATGGCTTCAGGGCTCTTGAGATCAAGCTCAAGCCGCACCCTGTTACGGTTCAGAATATCACGGTTGCCCTGATCCCCCACGCGCCCGGGTTTGCCCGGCCGGTCGATGCGGATCACGCGTGCGCCGTGATCGGCCAGCATCATGCAGGCAAACGGGCCGGGGCCGATCCCGGCAAATTCGAGTACAGTCAGACCTTCCAGCGCACCAGCCATCGCTTATCCCATCACTTTTAATCGTTCGATTGAAAGTGCGGTTTGCCGCGCGATTGCGCTGCTGTCGAGCCTTATTGAACCTGCTGCTATTGAACCGGCACAAGCTGCCCGCGCGCGCCGAGCGCCCTTGTCATGGCCGCAAACGCGTCGCTGCGCGGGTTATCGTGATAGGAAGCTGCAAGCAGCTTCATCGCCGCCACGCTCTGCGGGTTCTGGGCCAGATAGCGCGAGGTCATCGCGTCAGCCTCGCTCTCGCGGCCAAGCGCGCGCAGCGTGCCATTCATCCGGCGCAGCACCGGCTCGTTGAACCGGATGGCCGCGCCTCTCTGATAGTCGGCCAGCGCTCCTGCCGCATCCCCGCGCAGCGCGCGCATGTCGCCCGACAGCAGATGGGCCTCGGCCGCACCGGGATTGGCAGCCCGCAGGCGGTCTGCGGCGACCTGCGCCTCATCCTTGCGGCCCTGGCGCAGCAGCGAGCGGATATAGGGCACCGCGTTCTGCGCCAGATTGGGTGCTTCGCCATAGTGCACGGCCAGCACACCCGCATCGACGGTAACGGGCAGCGCAGCAGGGCCATGCGCTTTGGGATGTGCGGCCCGGTCCAGCAGCAGGGCGCTCCGCTCGTCATCGCCCAGCCGCTGCCAGACAATGCCGATCAGACGCTGCATATAGGGCGCCGCATAAGGCGCGTCGGCGTCGGCAGCAAAGCGTTCGGCAACCTGCCGATCGTTTCGCTGCCGGGCCAGGGCCCGGACGAGCATCTGCCGTACTTCCAGATTATCGGGTTGCAGCCGCACCAACCGATCGAACTGCTCGACTGCTACGTTAATATTGCCGACCCGGTATTCCAGCACGCCGCTGAGCAGGACCGCGGCGGGCATATCGCGCAGCGCCGTGCCCCCGCGCTGGAGAATGCTGCGCGCCAGATCGGTCTTGCCCGCCCGCGCCGCCAGCACCGCCTGCAGGAACGCGGGGCGCTTGTTCTTGGGATCAACTCCGGTCAGCTTGCGGCAGACGATCAGCATCGCGCGGTATTGGCCCATTTCGCCCAGCGTTGCGGCATATTCGCCGAGCAAGGCCGGATCATCAGGGCTGACCTTGAGCCCGGCCTCGAACCAGGGCAGCGACGCTGCCAGCCCGAATTGCTCGCGAACCAGCAGGCCGCGCAGCAAGAGCGCCTCGGGATTGGCCGGACCAAGCGCCACCGCGCGCTCGGCCGCCTCGATGGCCTGCGCCTGCTCGCCG
>CANEVG010000045.1 GCA_947442095.1 Sphingomonadaceae bacterium | reverse complement strand
CGCGGCGCGCAGCTGATTGTCGGCCGCCGGGCGGGGCATCCTGACCAACGCGGCACACTCAGCGGCGCGGCCCTTTCGTTTACGGCGCAGGCGCAAGGCGGAAGCGGGAGCGCCGCCGGTACGGCCACCAACCTGGGCCGTCCGCTGGCATTCCTGCTGGATGGCGGATCGGTCAATGCCAGCAGCCTCACCTTTGCGGCATCTGGAACAACCGCATCCGGCGCGCCGCCTTCCGCGATAAGCCTTGCCGGCGGCAACACGACGCTCACTGGCGCGTTCAGCTTCATCACGCCCGGCACGTTGACGGCGGCGCTGGGCGGGGCAGACCTGCTTGCAAGCTCGGCGACTGTCTCGGCGAGCGACTGGCTCGAAGGCCTCGTGCCGCCCGGCTCCGCCGGCACGATCCGCGGCACGACATCCGTCGTGTTTTCAACCGGCGGTGATCTGTTCAGCAACCTCTCGGCGCAGACCGACGGCAGCCTTGTGCTTGGCGCGGGCGGGCGGGTTCGGCTGGACAACCTCACGGCAACCGGCTCCATTTCGGTCAATGCAGGCACGACCCTGTCGCTCGGCAATCTCTCGGCGGGCAGCACCGTTTCCGTGACAGCGTCCGGCAATGTCAGTGTGGGCACGGTCGCGGCTGGCGGCGATGTTGCACTGACAGCTGGCGCTGCGCTTTCGGTTGGGGGGATCACCAGCCGGCAATCAGTCCAGCTTTCCGGGCCGGGTAGCGTCACTCTGGCCGGCAATGTCATTGCAGGTGCATCGATTGCGCTGTCATCGAACGGCGGCATTGCTGGACAGGGCCTCTCGGCGGGCCTCGTCAACCCGTCAGCGGTTTCGGGCGCGCGCTATGATATCACCGCTGTCGGCCTCGGCGGCATCGGGCTTGGCGCAGTGGCGGCTGAGCAGGATATCAAGCTGTTCACGCCGCTGGCTTTGACCGCGGGGGCGCTCTCTGGCCGCGAGATTGCGCTGCTTTCAGGCGGTGCAAAATTCGTCGGCTCGATCACGGCGACCGGCCGGGTGCTGCTGGCAGACTATGGCATGGCGCCCATTGGCGGCGATCCGCTGGGCAGCTATGACATCGGCGCCTTGCTTGGCGCCGAACCGATTTCCAGCGGCGGCGCGATCACGGTTTCGGGTGCGACCATGGCCGGTGCGCTGAGGGCACGATCCACGCGCGGCATTGCGGTGCGGGCTATCACCACTTCGGTTGCAGGTGGTGCGAGCGGGTTTGTCGAGCTTAAGGGCGGCGGCGCTATAGCGGGCGGCGTGATCGTGGCGGCCGGCACGGTCAATATAATTTCGGACAGCCTGATGGATCTCGTGTCAGTGGCATCGGGCGGCGCACTGTCGCTGGACGCGGGTCAGGCTCTGACCGCGGGGCCGATTCTGGCACAAGGCGAAGTGATCGTGACCGGGTTTGATCGCGTGGCCCTTGGTTCGGTCCGAAGCCTCGCGGCCGGAGTTGGCGTGACAGCGCCAAACGGCCTTACCTCCGGGCCCATCCGTGCCGGCACGTCGATTTCTCTTACGAGCACTGCAGGCGGCTTGACGACAGGCGATCTGGCAACGTCCGGCGGATCGATCGGGGTCATTGCAGCTACCGATATCGCGTCCGGTCTTGTGACCAGCACATCTGGCGATGTGGCGCTGCAGGCCGGGCGTGATCTTCTGGCCAGAGACGTCGTGTCGACAAACCGCCGGGTCGTGCTGAGCGCCGGCAGTGCTGCCAGTCTGGGCGACCTGACTGCAGGAGGGGCCGGGACGAGTACTTTTGGCCTCAGGGTCACGGCTGGAACGACGCTCGGCCTTGGCAACGTCTTGCTCGGCTCCAAGACGCTGGAATTGACCAGCGGCGGTGCGCTGACGGGTGGAAGTCTGACCGCGACCGCAGGCTCGCTCACCGTCACCTCCGGCGGAAATATGACCCTGACGGGAGAGGCCTCCTCTGCCTCGGGTGACGTGGAGTTCGGCGCGGGCGGAGCGCTGTCCGCGCGCGGGATTACAGCCGGGGGCCGGATAGGGCTAACGGTAACCGGCGCGATCACCACCGCCGCCCTTGATGCCACCAGCACGTTGGACGTTACGGGCAGCGGTGCAGTGACGCTGGGTGCAATCACTGCGCAGACCGGCGGCGTGAATGTGGCGGCGGTGAATGCGCTGCAGACCGGCGCGGTGTCCGCCGGTACCAGCGTAACCCTGGCGAGCACGGCGGCAGGCGTCACAGCGGGCAACGTGCGCGCGCTGGCCGATACGGTCGCCGTTAACGCAGCGGGCGCGGCCAGCCTCGGCAGCGTGCAAGCTGCAACCGGGATTTCGATGCGCAGCGGTGCCGGCACGACGCTGCTTTCAGGCCTGACCGATACCGGCGATTTCGTGCTTGGGGCAACCGGCGGGATCTCATCAGGCAATCTGGCCGCAACACGCGGAGAACTTGTGCTGGAAGCGGGTGGCGCACTGCGAACAGGCAACCTTGCGGGTGTTTCGGTGGCTGCAGCAGTGGGGACTTCGCTCGCCACGGGCGCGGTCAATGCAACCGGCGGTGCGATAACGCTGATCGCGGGCGGCGTGCTGACCGGCGGCGATATTTCTGGCGATGTGGTGAGCGTGACCGGCAGCGATGCAGTGACGCTGGACGCGATTACTGCAAAGACCGGCAGCGTGAACCTAGCGGCCGTCAATGCGGTCCAGACCGGGACCGTGTCCGGCGGCACGGGCATATCCCTGGCGAGCACGGCAGCAGGCGTGACAGCGAGCAATCTGCGCGCGCTGGCCGGTTCGGTTGGCGTTAACGCTGCGGGCGCGGCCAGCCTTGGCGCCGTGCAAGCTGCGACTGTGATCTCGGTGCGCAGCGGCACCGGGTTGACGCTGCTTTCAGGCCTCGCTGATACGGGTGATCTCGTGCTCAGGTCAGCCAGCGGGATCACATCGGGTACTCTTGCCGCAACAGGCGGCGAGCTTTTTCTGGAAGCAGGCGGCGCGCTGGGAACAGCCAACCTTGCGAACATTACCGTTGCCGGGGATTTGAGCGGCGCGGGGGTAACTTTGGCGGCAAACGGTACGCTGGCCTTTGGCACTGTTACAGCGACCGGCGGTTCCGTTTCGATCGGCACTGCCGGGGCGGTGACGGGTGGGTCGATCACCGCAACATCTGTTATCCAGCAAAGCAATCTGGCCGGTGCGGTTACGCTCGGCAATCTCGACGCGGGGAGCGCCATCCGGATCAACGGGGGCGCCGGCGTGCGGATCGGCAATGCCGGTTCGGCCAAAGGCACGGTCGAAGTGCGCGCCAACGCCGGATCGCTGACCACCAGCACCATTTCGGCGACAACGGATGCGGCCTTGATCGCATCGGGTGATCTTGCGACCGGCTCCGTGCGGGCGCGGGACATGGTGCTGCTTGCGGGCGGCAGCGTCAGCACGGCCGACCTTGTCTCGCAGACCGGACGCATCCTTGTGGCGCGCGACACGCTTGGCGCCGTGGGGGGCGCAATCGGGAACTTCGACTTTGGCGCGGTGTTCGCCGCGCCGCTCGTCGCGGCGGGTGGCGGGCTCACGCTGACCGGCTTGGTCTCCGGCGGTGCGTTCACCGCCGCTGTGGCCGGCAATGCCGCCTTGCTTGGCGCAACGGCATCACGCAGCATTCTGGCCCAGAGCGGCGGTCTATTGAGCCTAGGCGGAGTGTTGCGCGCGCCGCAGATCGAGCTCAGCTCAAACGACCTTGCCATGCCCGCAGGTTCAGGGCTCAACGCCGGGCTTACCGGAGCGATCCGGCTCATCTCCGGCAATGCCGATGGCATGCGCATCGGTGACGGGCCCGATACCAGCATCCTGCCGGCAACGAGCTATACGCTGGAAAACGCGGAATGGAGCCGGATCAACAGCGGCTCGCTAAGCCTGTTGGGGGTGGATGGGGCCGGGCCGGTGGATATGCTGATCGGCAGGCTCGACATGACTGGGCCTGATGCGGGCAGCACGATCGATGATCCGAATGGGCGGGTCCTGTTCCGTACGGGCGCGGTGCCGACCGCCGTATCCACTGGAACAATCCGCGTGACCGGTGCAATCCGCGGAACCGGCTTCCGTTCGAGCAATGCTGTGGTCTTTCAGACCGGGTTGTTCCAGCTTTCTTCCGATACCGGCTCAATCAACTTGCTGGGCCGGGATGGCACACCGTTGGGCGCCGTGCAGATCGAGGCGCGCGATATCCACTTCGCCGCAGCGCCGCTTCTGGTGCGTCTGGCGGCCGATCCGTTCTTCGCCGGCGCCGAAGCCGCGCTGGACAACGAGCGCTCCGGTGCCAGCGATGCCGTGCTGCGCGCGGGCGCACTCGATCTCCTCGCAGGCCGTACGGTCTATATCCAGCGCACCGGCTCTGGCGCGGTTCCGCTGGGCTTTGATGAGCCGCTGGACGGCTTTAGCGTGCGGCCGGCCGGAACCGATCCGGTCACGGTTATCATCAACGGCACGTTCCGCGCTCAGGCCGGCACGGTGAGCGGGGTCAATGCCTGGCAGCTGTTCAAGGACAGCGGCGTGGACCTCACCCGATTCACCCCCGAGAGCCGTCTCAACGGCTGCCTGCTCAATGCTGCAACATGCAGCGTGATTTCACCAAACCCGGACCCTGGCATCCGCACGCTGTTCGACCTGATTGATGTTCCTGCGTCCGACGATCCAGAGGAGGCGGAACAGCAGAGCACAAGCCCGATCCAGGCGCCGCAGGTGGTGCTGGCGGTTCAGCCGGAAGGGCTTCAAACCCAAATCGAAGAGCCGATCGCAGGCAGCGGCAATCCGGCCTTGTTCGGGTCCGGTCCGAGCGGAGGATTGAGCCAGTGAAACGCGCCTCTGTGATCTTGAGCCTTGCGGCGCTGCTGGGGGCCGCGCTCACCCCTGTCTTGGCTGCTGGCCGGGCGCTGCCGGTTTCGGTGCGCAGCAATTTCCGGCTCGGCTCGTCCGGCGTGGTTTGCACAGCGCAGATTGCGCCCGCTGATAAGCGCCTGAACGGCATGTTCGACCGCTCCTACACCCTCTCCTGCCGCGATGCGGCAGGGCCGGTCGGCACGCTTCTCGCAATCAGAGGCCCCCTTGCCATAGATGCGGTGCCCGATGTGGATGCACCCGCTTCTGCCGGGCCGGGGCGGGTTTGCGGCGGCACGGGGCGCGTGGCCATCGCTGAACTTGGCGAGGCGAGCGCCATGCTATGCCGCGAACCCTCCAGCGGCCTCGACTATCGGCGCTATGCCATGCAGCGCGGCGACACGGCCTACTTCGTTGAGGGGCTTGCGGCTTACGACGCAGCCCTGCAGCTTGCGCTTGCCAGCGTGGTGCTGGACCGGCCAGTCGGGGGCGAAATCAAGGTTGCCACCACCGAGGTGACCGATGCTGCTGCTTTTGCGCGGCTGCAGGCCGGTTTACTCGATCCGCGAGGGGTACGCGGTGAGGGGTATCTGCGCAACAATGGCAGCAGCTTTGCCGAATCGGCCGCCTTCTTCGAAGTGCTGGCGCAGCGGCATCGCGGCGGCATGGACGACCGCGAGGAGCGGGCCGACGCGCTGGCCAATGAAGGCCTCCAGCTTTCCAATCTCTCAAACTTCGAAGCTGCCGCCAGACTCTTCGCCGAAAGCGAGCGCGTCGCGCTGCCCGGCGATGGGCTGGCCCAGCGTCTGCTACGCAATTACCGCGCGATCGATCAGCTAAACCAGCGCCGCCCTGATGCTGCGGTCAGCGAACTGGCAAGGCCTGCCGATCCAGTCAGCGCGGTCTATAACAGCGCGCAACTGGCGGCGGGAGAGATCAACCTGCCGCTGGCCGAGGCGATTAATCGGGATACGGCCGCCACGCGCAGGATGGGCGTGACCAATCCGGCGCTGACGCGGACGGAAAAGGCTGAAATCCTCGATGCCCAGGCGCAGGCCCTGAGCGCGACCGCCTTGCGGATGGCCGGGCGCGCCGATGAAGCGGCAGCCGGTTTCGGCAATGCGCTCAGCCGGCTGCGAGCGGTGCGGCAAGGGCAGCTTGCCTCGATTGTGTGGCTGCGCGCCGAGATCGATATCGAGCTTGCCAATCTCGCCGGGGCGGTGGGGCGACGCGGCGCGGCGGAGGCCGGGTTTGACCGGGCGATTGCCGCGCTGGAGAAGGCCTATCCGGCCTCGCCCGCCGTGCTTTCGGCCAAAGCGCGCAAGGCCGCCTATCTGCTTCATGCAGGCGACCGGGCCGCCGCCCGGCAACTGTTCGCTGAGGTGGTCGAACAAAGCGCCAAGGTGACCGACAGCGGCACGACCTTGCGCGATCTCCTTAGCCCCTACTTCGTCCTTCTCGCAAGCGATGGCGCTGATTTTGCCGCGCCGGCGCGCGCTGCCTTTGCAGCAGCGCAAGTGCTGGAGCGGCCGGGTGTCGCGCAGACCCAGGCCATTCTTGCGCGCCAGTTGGCCGAGGGGAACGACGGCGCGGCTGCGCTATTCCGCCTCTCGCTCGCGCGAAGCCGGGATATCGCGCGGATTGACAGCGAGATTGCCCGGCTCGGCGCACTGGAAAGCCTGACGGCCGAAGAAATCGCCGAACTGGCCGCGCAGCAGGATATGCTCGTTGCCCTGCGGCGCGAGCAGACTGGCATCGCGGCTCAGCTTTCAGCCTTTCCGCGCTATACCGCGCTGGCCCCGCAGCGCGTGGCACTGGCCGAACTGCAGGCCACGCTTGCGCCAGGCGAGAGCTACTACAAGCTGATTGCGGTGGGGCAGGACCTGTATGGGCTTTATGCGACGGGCACTTCGGCGCGCCTGATTGCACTGCCGCTGTCCCGTGCGGAGCTGAGTCGTGAGGTACAGTTGATCCGCGACAGCATCGTGACCATCGAGAAGGGCAAGGCGGTCAATCGCCCGTTCGATCTCGACCACGCGCGGGCGTTGACCAAGGCCCTGTTCGGACCGGTCGAGCCTGAGATTCCTGCGGTGCGGCATCTGGTGTTTGAACCGGATGCGGCGATGCTCCAGCTGCCGCCTGGTGTGCTGGTCATGGCTGACGCGGGGATCGCGGCCTACAAGGCGCGCACGGTCGATATCGATGCCGATGTCTTTGATTTTACGGGGATTGACTGGCTGGGCCGGGGACGGGCGATTTCGATTTCAGTCAGCCCGCGCGCCTTCCTCGATATCCGCAAGCTGGCACCATCGCACGCAGTACGGCCTTACCTCGGTCTTGGCAGCAACAGCGCGCCTGCGCAGCGCCCGGTGGCGGAGGGGGCCGCGGCTGTTGCTGGCAATTGCGACTGGCCGCTCTCGGTGTGGCAGCGTCCGGTGAAGCCCGATGAGTTGCTATTTGCCGCGAAAACCATCGGCGGCACGAGCGTGGTGCGCACGGGCACGAGCTTTACCGACAGCGGCTTGCTCGCCGATGGTACGCTTGATCAGTACCGCGTGCTGCATTTTGCTACCCACGGCCTTGTTTCCGCGCCGCGCAAGGCGTGCCCGGCGCGCCCCGCGCTCGTCACCAGCTTCGGTGCCAAAGGCTCTGACGGCCTGCTAACGTTCCGCGAGATCTTCGATCTGAAGCTCGATGCCGATCTGGTGATCCTGTCGGCCTGCGATACGGCGGGCATGGCGACCGTGGCGGCCAGTCGCGAGGCAGGGGTGACGACTGGCGGCAACTATGCGTTGGACGGGTTGGTGCGCGCTTTCACAGGTGCGGGCGCGCGCGCGGTTGTCGCAAGCCACTGGCCTGTGCCCGATGATTTCGATGCGACCCGGCGGCTGATCGGCGGGATGATTGCGGGCCGGCCAGGCCAACTGCTCGGCGAGGCGCTGGCCGAGGCCGAGGGCCACTTGATGGACGACGCGCAGACCTCGCACCCCTTCTACTGGGCCGCCTTCGTGGTCGTGGGTGATGCGGCAAGGCCGATTGCGTCGCTGCCTTCGATCCAGACCGTGCAAAACACGATTTCCCGATAGAGGGCTCGCCTTCGCTGGTGCACGAGGTCGCGTCGGCGAAGCTACACCACGACACGGGACACGATCCAAATGCCTGCGGTTCACATCGGGGGCGTACGCTTTAGGAAACGAAGCAAACCCTTGGGGCACGCCGCCCTGCGGCCAGCTTATCCCTGAGACCTACCGCCGCGACGTGTTGCGCGCCAAAGAGACCCTGAGCGACCTGACCTGCTAGTCGGCGCGGATCGATTCGATGGAAGCACTGCAGCCCCGCATGACCGTGTGCACTACGCTCTCGAGCCTCGAAGCTCGCCAGGCCAGAGTGGCATGGACTAGCGCCTTCGCCGCCGGACTACGCTTCGAAGCGCCGTTCCATGCCGCTATCCTCGACGCAGTGCTCGAAGGGCGGCTCGGATCATTGCATTAACGAAAGCCGGCCTCATGCGCCAGCATGGCGGCATGGGTGCGGTTGCGGGCATCGAGTTTGCGACAGACCATTTTAACCTGCAGCTTGATCGTTGGTTCGCTCAGGCCCAAGTCGCGTGCTATTTCCTTGTTGGACAATCCTGCGCACAGTCCGCGTAGGACCTTGCGCTCGCGCTCGGTAAGCACCTTGGTCAATGGACAATCGGTTTCCGGCTCAGAAGCGCGGGCAAGATTATAGGGCAGATAGCGCTCTCCCGCTGCCATGAACCGCACTGCATTGATTAGAGATTTGCCCGGCAAGGTCTTTGGCAGGAAACCCGCGGCGCCCAGTTCGAGCGTGCGCCGGGCGGCAGTCTCCGAAGCGGTTCCCGATATCACGGCAACTGGCCGGCCTTCGGCGGCAGCGATCGCCTGCTCCAAACCAATGAAGCCATTCATCCCTGGCATCGAGAGATCCAGCAGCACAACATCGAAAGGCCCTGATGCAGCTATCGCCGCAAGCGCTGATTCCAGATCACCACACGTCTCCACGTCGCACTGCGCTTCCATGGTCAGATAGCTGCTCATGGTATCGCGCAGCAAATCATGGTCGTCTGCGATAAGGATTCTCATGACTGGTCGCCCCGTCCATGATGCGCGATAGCGCTGAGTGTTGCCTGAGCGAGGGTGGCAGCCGAGAGCGGCTTTCCGATAACGCCCGAAAACACGCTGCCCTCATTGATGAGCGCGTGGGGGTTTTCAGGCAGCGCGGTAACCAGCAAGACTGGTAGATCCGGGCAGAGCCGCCGCGCTGCCTCGGCGAGGGCAGCGCCGTTCATTTTCGGCATGTCATAGTCAGTGATCAAGACCGACCAAGCCTGCGGATCGCTCTCAAGCGCGGCGACAGCATCGATTGGATCGAGGCATGCGCCGACTTCGGCACCTGCCAGTTCCAACAGTTCGGTTATCGTCTCTAGAACGTGCAATTCATCATCAACAACTAGAATGGTCAAGCCTTCCAAGCTTTTGGCGTGGGCTACGCTATGGGGTTCCAGGTAAAGGTCTGGTTCCGCCGGCTGATCGACGGGCCAGAAAACGTCAAACGATGTGCCGCTCCCAAGGCTAGTATTCAAAGCGAGACCCGCGCCCGCAGATGCCAAAATTCCAGCGACCATCGCAAGGCCCAAGCCGGTGCGAGCACCTTCCTTGCGCGAATAGAACGGTTTGAAGATACTCTCGATTTCGGCAGGGTCCATCCCGCAGCCATTGTCCCACACACGAATGCGGACCATCGGTCCTTTGGGCATGATGCCTTGAGCAAGCTTAATACCGCTCTTCGGCTCTTGCTGGCTGATGGGGCTGACGCTCATGCCCAGTTCGCCATCGAGCTTGGAGCCCAGCGCATCGCGTGCGTTGAGTCCGAGGTTGAGCAGCACCTGCATCAGTTCATTCCGGTCGGCCATCACCATTGCCGGCTGTGTATTGCGTTCCAGCAGGATACGCTGCCGCTTTGCCAAGCCGACGCGAAGCAGATCGGCGGTATCGTTGATCACATGCCGCACGTCATGTAGCTTGTAGTCGCGCGAACGGCGGCCGAGGGAAAGCATTTTTTCAACAAGTGAAGTGGCGCTGCGTGCTGCAGCCTGAATGCGCGTTGTGTTGCGGATGACATTCGGGTCGGTGCTGCTTGTCAACATATCCGCTGAACCTGAAATCGCAGCGATGAGATTGTTGAAATCGTGGGCGATTCCTGAAGCAAGCTGGCCCACGGCCTCTTGCCGCTGCGCAACCAGCAATTGTTCGCGCAGCAAAGCCTTCTCGCGCTCCGCTTCGCGGCGAGCGGTCATGTCGCGGGTAACGCAGACCACAGTATTGCCCTTCAGAGTGAGCGAAAGGTCGAGATCGACCCGCGCCCCGCTGCTGTGTAGCCCCTGTATTTCGCCGTGCCAATGTTCCCAGGAATTGTTGCGGTCGAAGGTCTGATCGGCGAGGCGTTTGCGATCGTATGGGGCGATCAGATGTGTCCACGGCACATCGCGGCTACCGGGAGGCAGTCCAAATGTGTGCAGGAAAGCCTCGTTCATATAGCTCATGATTCCGTCGCGATCGGCGATAGCTATGCCATCATGCGCCGCTTCGATGGCTGCGAGCTGGCCAGCGACGCGCGCTTCCGTAACGATGCGAGAGCCGACATCGCGAATAATCGAGGAAAAATGCGTCGGCAAGCCAGTTTTCGGATTGGTTGTCATGTTGAGGGTAAGCTCGGTTACGATCCGCCTTCCATCCTTGCGCACCGCAGGCACTTCGATCGTTCTACCAACAAGACGCGGCCGTCCTCCCGACATGAGCCGGGCCATTCCGGCGAGGTGTCCACCACGATGTTCTTGCGGAATGATGTTATCGAGCGGCATCCCGATCGCTTCTTCGGCCGTGTAGCCAAAAGTCTGTTCCGCGCCGCGGTTCCAAAACAGGATACGGCCTTCGGGGTCCGAGGTGAGAAAGGCATCGCTGGAGGATTCGTGAAAAGACCTCCCGATGCGGACTGTTGTCTCCAACAGGCGCACCATAATGTCACGAATGGCAAGCTGTGCCATCAGGTCCAGCATGATGGCGTCGTCGGTCGAAAACGCCCCGTGCGGTGCTCGATCAATGAGGATCAGCGTGCCAATCTGTTCAGTCTTGGCTAGAACAAGCGGGGCACCTGCATAGAACCGAATGGCTGGCTCTGCGGGGGCTGCCAAAGCGCCCGACGGAACCTTCTCTGCATGGCTGTCAAGCATCACCAGCATATCGCCGGTCTCAAGCGTTTGATTGCGTAGCGCCAGAACGTATTCTGCTTCCTGGCGATCTAGCGGGATGCGGTTCATGGTTTCCTCGACGGTCTCTGCGGCAAGCGCAACAAACGCCTGGGGCACCTGAAATCGCTCGGTAGCCAGGGTCAGAATCCAGTCCAACTTGCCGCCATTCAACATATCGAGCACGATTTCGGTGGGAGGTGACGCTGCGCGGATACCCGTCCGTGCCGAATAAAAATTCGCCGATATATCTGATGCTTCTGGCATTGCCCTTTCTCTATCCCCTGTTTCAACCCAAGCCTTACCGGTCGGCCTGATGTCTGTTTTTTAGACCATACGGACGCTCTTTATCCGTGTGGGGTCTATTGGTACCCAAATGGCCTCGCCTAAGTCACCAAAATAGGTTGATTACGATCCGTAAGATCCACCTAAGCAATACCTTTAATCAAACTTGGATCCAAATGATATTATGGCAGGAGGTTGTGCTCCGTGTAAATACATAGGCACGAAATTGATTTTAAGTATTAATACTTAATTTGTGAACTTCGTTTCAAGTTTATGCATTTATAGGGCGAACCTGATCTTAGAATAACTTTTAATAAATCTCGTGAATTTCCAAATACAATAATTAAAATAATATTTCATAAATACAGATTAATGATATTATTGAATTGAAAATTCTGTATTTATAATAATTATTTATTTATAAACTTCAAAAAATGTTACGATTTTTATTACGGTGGGGATGTTAAGTGAGTGAAGCTGACAGGGCAGATATATTATATTTGTCAAAAGCTGACGTGGTTTCGACTAAGCGTACATCGATTCACATTGTGGACCGGGACTCTGCGCGTCGCGCAAGCGTAGCTGCACTAGTCTTTGCCTGTGGACATCACGCCGAAGTCTATGCTGATCAGGCCGAATTTCTTGCGTACGCGCCGAAGAATGGCATTCTACTTGCGTATGTGGAACCATCACAAGGAGACGTGGTGGCGTTGATCAAGCGCATGACGCACGAGGGGAGTTGGCTTCCAGTTATTGCCATGGCAGAGCAACCGCAAATTAACTCGGTCGTAACTACCATAAAAGCCGGCGCAATTGATTATCTTGATTTTCCGCTGGAGCGTTCAAGGCTTCTCAACGCCATCGAATCGGCAATGCGGGATTCAGTTTCTCTGTTCGCCATGCAAACCCGGGCGGCAGAGGCACGCCAGCGCATCGCGCGTCTCAGTGTGCGCGAGCGTGAGGTTCTTGACTTGGTCTCGGAGGGGTGCAGTAACAAGGAAATTGCGCGCCAGCTGGAGATTAGTCCGCGGACTGTTGAGATCCATCGCATGAAGATGATGGGTAAACTTGGGATCCGGCGAACATCCGAGGCCGTGCGGCTGCGGATCGAGGCCATAGGGCTCGAGCAGTCTGCGCCGCTTCCGATTGCGATTGGCTAGGCGGCAGAATTTGGCAAAGCTAAACTCATTCCGCGATAAATTGCTATCATTGGTTGAACTTGCGGCGCAGCAGGAACCACCGGTCGTTCCTGATCACCAGTCGCGTTTTTACCTCTCCCGAGCGCAGCCTCCCATTTTGGCGCAGACTGATGTGATTGACTTGCTAATTGTTCCCGAACCGTTGGTCGAGTCGTTAAGCGTTCGTGCTTGCTTGCTAGTCATTACCGGATTGGCCGGCTTGTCCTGGGCGATAATCGTGATGCTCGTCTGGAGTGTTCTGTTCATTTAGGTTCCAAGAGAGGCTCGCCGCCTTGCCGCGACCCTCGCTAAAACGGATTATGAGCCGAGATACGCCCGGCGGGTATTCCGAAGGTTGCAGGCGTGCTACGCATTTGCAATGATCGTGTTTGGATGTCTGTTTTCTCCAAGGGAGAGTTAACAAATTGGAAACTATTTGGCTGGTGTGCAATAGAACCTCAAAAATCTTAGATTCCCACTGTGAGGCGACCATTGTTTACCTTTTGGAAGGGTGCTTCTGCAAGTGATGCTGGGCTACAGCTTTGGTTAGGCGTTGGTCATGTCTGTTTTCTGCTCGCTGCTAAGTGATCAAAGCGGTACTACTGCAGTCGAGTACGGGTTAATCGCCGCTCTGATCGCCGTTGCCGCCATGACCGCAATGGGCGCGCTGGGCAACTCACAGTCGAACACCTTCGCGATGGTCTCAGATCGTGCGGCCAACGCGTCGGGCGGCGGTGAACTCGAACCTCCAGATTTCGTCCCGCCGCCACCTGAATAATCGCTGATATCGCCCATGCGCTTGGTTCCCATGCGATGCAGAGCCGAACATGGAACTATGCGGCAAGGGGCCTTGGTCTTGGGTGACTGGCAGCCCTTGTGGTTGCGTCCTTCTGCGCCACATCGATCATTTACGATGGCGATTCGATCCAATGCAGCGGCGAGCACATCCGCCTTGATCCGACGTGAACAGTTTGCGTGGAACGGATTGCGAATAAGTGTGCTCAAACCCGCAGAAATGCGTGTATTGGTTTTCCTACCGGTTCAAAGTGTTAGAAAAATGCTTTCGCGCGTTTGGTGATTCAGCCTTGAGATTTTGCGGGCGTGTTGGCGCATTTTCGCGCCATGTACGTTGCCGAAAAAGGAGCTGTTGGACACTGCAATCTCTACCTGGTGGAGGGCGTTCGCGAGGGAAAGAAGTGTGGAGCGCTCACTCTGGCGCTGTAATTACCCACCCCCTGCATCGGGCGATCAGGCGGAGATGGCACCGAGTATGGTTTGGAAGGGATTGCATCCCGACAGGCGCGCGGTGTCGACGGTTGATCTCATG